>JAFALP010000266.1 GCA_019234175.1 Actinomycetota bacterium
GGTCCACTTCGCCGACTTCGACATCCTCACGCCCGGCGACGCGCCGAACGTGCTCGTGGCGATGAACCCCGCGGCGTTGAAGACCAACATCAAGGACCTGCCCAAGGGCGGCACGCTCATCGTCAACTCGGACGCGTTCAACGACCGCAACCTGCAGAAGGCCGGGTACGCGGCCGACCCGCTCGAGGACGGGTCGCTGTCCGAGTACCAGCTGCACTCGGTGCCGCTGACGTCGCTCACGGTCGGCGCGCTCAAGGGCATCGACGGCGTGACGCCGCGCGAGGCCGAGCGGTCGAAGAACATGTTCGCGCTCGGCTTGATGTCGTGGCTCTACGGCCGTCCGATCGAACCGACCATCGAGTTCCTGCAGGCGAAGTTCGCGAAGCGTGTCGAGATCGCCGAGGCGAACGTCAAGGCACTGCAGGCCGGCTACGCCTTCGGCGAGACGACGGAGACGTTCGCGGTCACGTACGAGATCAAGCCGGCGCAGATGCGGCCCGGCACGTACCGGAACATCACCGGCAACCAGGCGCTCTCGCTCGGGCTCGTGGCCGCGTCGAAGCTCGCGAAGCTGCCGCTCTTCCTCGGTGCCTACCCGATCACGCCGGCGAGCGCGATCCTCGAGGAGCTCGCGGGCTACAAGAACTTCGGCGTGCGCACCTTCCAGGCGGAGGACGAGATCGCCGCCGCCGGCGCCGCGGTCGGCGCCGCGTTCGGCGGTGCGCTCGGCATCACCACGTCGGCCGGCCCCGGCGTCGTGCTGAAGGCGGAGACGATCGGCCTCGCGATCATGCTCGAGCTCCCGCTCGTCATCTGCGACATCCAGCGCGCGGGCCCGGCGACGGGAATGCCGACGAAGCCCGAGCAGGGCGACCTGCTGATGGTGCTGTTCGGCCGCAACTCGGAGTCGCCGGTCCCGGTCGTCGCCGCATCGTCGCCGTCCGATTGCTTCGACGCCGCGATCGAGGCGTGCCGCATCGCGCTGAAGTACCGGACACCCGTCTATCTCCTCTCCGACGCGTATCTCGCGAACGGGTCGGAGCCGTGGCTCCTGCCCGACGTCGACTCGCTTCCCGACATCTCGACGACGTTCGCGACGGCGCCGAACGACGGCGACGAGTTCCTGCCGTATCTCCGCGACGAGCAGACCCTCGCGCGGCCGTGGGCCGTCCCCGGCACGCCCGGGCTCGAGCACCGCATCGGCGGCCTCGAGAAGGCGGATCAGACCGGCAACGTGTCCTACGACCCGGACAACCACGATCTGATGACGCGCCTGCGCCAGCAGAAGGTCGCGGGCATCGCCGCCGACATCCCCGAGCTCGAGGTCGACGACCCGAGCGGGGAGGCGCGCATCCTCGTGCTCGGCTGGGGCGGGACGTACGGGCCGATCGCCGCAGCGTGCCGGCGCGTCCGTCAGGGCGGCCGCGCGGTCGCTCACGCCCACATGCGCCATCTCAATCCGTTTCCGCGCAACACGGGCGAAGTGCTTCGGCGCTACGACAAGGTGCTCGTGCCGGAGATGAACCTCGGGCAGCTGCTGAAGCTCGTGCGTGCGGAGTTCCTCGTCGACGCCGTCGGCTACAACCGCGTGCGCGGCCTGCCGCTCCGCGCGGCGGAGGTCGCGGACGCGATCGAGGCGCTGGCGGACCAATGAGCGAGCTGACGGCAAAGGACTTCCGCACCGACCAGGAGGTGCGCTGGTGCCCGGGCTGCGGCGACTACGCGATCCTCGCAGCCATGCAGTCGTTCATGCCGGAGCTCGGCATCGAGCGCGAGAACACCGTGTTCGTGTCCGGCATCGGCTGCGCCGCGCGCTTCCCGTACTACATGAACACGTACGGCATGCATTCGATCCACGGCCGCGCGCCGGCGATCGCGACCGGCCTCGCGACGACGCGCCCCGATCTCTCCGTCTGGGTCGTGACCGGCGACGGCGATGCGCTCTCGATCGGCGGCAATCACCTCATCCATGCGCTGCGCCGCAACGTCAACCTGAAGATCCTCCTGTTCAACAACCGCATCTACGGCCTGACGAAAGGGCAGTACTCGCCGACGAGCGAGCTGGGGAAGGTGACGAAGTCGACGCCGATGGGCTCGCTCGACTGGCCTTTCAATCCGCTGTCGCTCGCCATCGGCGCCGAGGCGACCTTCGTCGCGCGCGCGATCGACACCGACAAGGCGGGGATGACCGCCGTCCTCCGCGCCGCCGCAGAGCATCGCGGCAGCTCGTTCGTCGAGATCTTCCAGAACTGCCCGATCTTCAACGACGACGCGTTCGCGTTCGTGCGCGACGACAAGGAAGGCGTGAACCGCATCCCGCTCCGGGACGGCGAGCCGATCACGTGGGGCGCGAACCACGAAAAGGCGTTGCGCCAGCGCGCCGACGGCTCCATCGAAGCAGTGTCCGCCGACGAGGACGGCGTCCTCGTCCACGACGCCCGCCACGAGAGCGCCGCCCTGTCCTTCGCCCTGTCGCGCGTCACCCAGGGCTCCCACGGCGGCACCCCCGTCGGCGTCTTCCGCGACGTGGAACGCCCCGTCTACGACGACCTGATGGCCGAGCAGCTCGCCACCGCGGTGGAGAAGAAAGGCGAAGGCGACCTCACCGCCCTCCTCCACAGCGGCGAGACCTGGACATTGAGCTAGACGTGCTGCGGGGAGCCTCCGCTCCCGCGAAGCGGCGCCCTTCGATCCGCGGGGAGTAGCAGCCGGGCGCGCGGGGGAACGCGCCCGGCTTGCTACGCCGTTTGCCGAACCTCGTGGCCGTTCCGTGCGTGGATCAGAGCCCGCTCGAGCGCGTGCTCGAGGGTCGACCGTCGGAACGGTTTCATCACGTAGTCGACCGCCTCGAGGCTGGAAGTCTCCTCACTCGGCGGTTCGATGCTGACGCAGAGGATCGGCAGCCGCAGGAGCCGCTCACGGAGCCGGTGTGCCAGCCGCAAGCCCGGCCCAGAAGCCGGCTCGAGCAGCATCAGGTCGGGCTCCTCTCCCTCGGCCAGCTCCAGCTGGCCGATCGGTCTATGACCGAGCCGCAGGACGAGGAGCTCGAGCAGCGACCGGTTGGCCGGATCTGGATCGACGATCAGGATGGTCGCCACGGGAGCCATAAGACTCGTCCTACGGCGGGGGAACGACGGGTGAGCATGGTATGAAATCGGTATGACCGCTGC
>JAFALP010000331.1 GCA_019234175.1 Actinomycetota bacterium
TGTCGATCGATCCGTTCTCCTGCCTCAGCACGTGGCTCAGGATCGGCTGCTTGTTCACGATGCGCAGGCTCCCGAGCGTGATTCGCACCGGGCTCGGGCCGGTGGGATAGTTGTCGGGCCGCGAGTAGGCGATCCGCAGCCAGCCGCCGGGACCGGAGTAGCGGTAGTACTGGCTGTCGTTCGTGCCCGTCCAGCCGTCGGGGTAGATGCCGGTGCAGTCGCTCAGCATCCGGTTCGGCTGCGTCAGGTGCACGAGGTCCCACTCGAGCACGAGGCCGCCGGCGCGGTACGGATGCGTGGCGACGGTCTTGCCGGCGAGGTCGATGCACGGGGCGTCCTCGACGCCGTATGCGTACCGCCAGGCGCCGGCGGTGACCTCGGAGCCGTTGTAGAGCTCGCCCGCGGCGGTGAAGTTGGGGCCGCCGGCCGGCCCCGGGCCGCCGAGCGTCCCGTCGAGGCTCGAGACGCGAACGATGGAGCGGTTCCAGAACTCGACGAGCCACTCCGGGTTCTGATCGATCTCCTCCTGGCCGAGATACACCGCCGGCTTCAGGTGCGTGGCGTCGTCCACCCACGAGAACGGATGCTTCAGCGTCGTCGCCGCGCCGAGTGCGATCGACTTCGTGCCGGTCGCCGCCGCGAGCTCCCCGGTGACGTTCCACGCCACGATCGCCGTCGCGGTGACGGCGAGGACGATCGAGACGGCGCGCTCGCGCCCCCGGAAGAAGCGTGGGACGAGCAGCACCGCGATGCCGTAGAGCGAGATGGCGAGCAATAGCCAGCGAACGAAGTGCGGCGTCCACCCGAGGAAGCGGTTGCCCTGCTGGACGATGGCGAAGCCGAGCGAGTCGGAGTAGAGCTGGACCCCCATCTGGTACGGATACTGCGTCACGTGGTAGAGCGCGTACACCATGAGGTAGGTCGTGTACGCCCCCGCGAGGACGAGCCCGATCGTGCTCACGCGTCGCCGTGAGAACACGAGGGCGGTGCCGATGAACAGGAGCGGCGCGATGTACATGAGGTTCCGCTCCTCGACGCGCGTCGCGAACGCCGTGGAGAGATACGCCGCCTTGATGGCGGTGTACATCCCGAACGCGATGATCCCCGCCGTCGCAACCGAGCGGAACATCCGCACCTCCCGGCTCGGTGGCTCGCCGCGAACCGGGAAGAGTGCGGCGAGGCCGGCCATGAACGGGATGACTCCCATGCCGAGCGCGAGCGCGCCGGCGGCCCAGTCTCCCTCGACGATCTGCCGGTGCTTGTACCCGGCGGTGGCGACGTACCACTGGAAGGAGTGGTGGCTGATGAGCGCGCTCACGGCGAAGAGCACGCCGAGGACGAGGAGAAGGAAGCCGCTCCAGTCGCCGATCGACCATGTCGAGCGCCACGCGCGCGCCTGCGCGCTCGACCACACGGCGAAGAGGAACGCGAGGAAGAGCACGACGGGGACGATGGCGAGCTCGGTGCGGACTGCCGGCGCGAACGCGGACGCGACGATCGCCCCCACGATCCACGGTCGGCGCTTGGTGATGAGCGCCTTGGCGATGAGGAAGAAGCAGAGCGCCGTATACGGATAGGCGAGCGGCTCCTCGACGAGATACGACGAGTACGCCATCGACGGGATCGCGCCGGCGCCCGCCGCTGCGAACAAGGCGGCGGTGCGGCCGACGCACATGCGCGCGAGGAAATACACGGGGAAGACGACGGCGACCATGAGCAGCACGTCGACGTACTTGATCGCCGAGTAGGCGGCGGCGACGTCGTGGATCTTCCAGAAGATGGCGGTGACGTACGGGTAGATCGAGTCGGGCGAGTGCGACTGCCCGCGCTCGGCGGCATGTCCGGTCGCCGCGATCGACCGCGACAGCTGCGTGAACTCGAGCTCGTCGCCGAAGAGCCACGGCGTGATCCGCTGCCACGCCTCCACCATGAGGAGCCCGCTGAGCCAGATGTAGACGCTCGCCAGCGGGACGGCCGCGAGCAGCCGGTCGGACAGCGTGACGGAGCGCGCCGCGGGCGGGGATGCGACCGCGCTCACTCGGCGACGATGCCGAGCGGAACGGCCTGCGTGAGCTCGATCTCCCGACGCACGAAGCTGCACGGTATCGCAGCCCGCTTGCAGGCTTCCAGCACCGCGTCCAGCCGGTCGCGCGGCGCATCCGGGATGGTGACGAGGACCGCGTCCGGCGAGAGGCGTCCGATCGCCCAGCCGATGTCGTCGAGGCCGCCGACGATGGCAACTCCCTGCAGCCGACGCCGGCGGAGGGCGCCGTCGTCGTCGACGAAGCCGACCACGCGCTCGCCGGGCGTCTCCCGCAGCTCGCGCAGGAGGCTGCGGCCGCTGCGGCCGGCGCCGACGATGAGCGTCCGCCGCTGCTCGCCGCCGCCCACGAGGGCGGACAGGCCGCGCGCGAACGCGCGCTCCCAGAAGCGCGACAGGCCGATGAGGAACGAACAGAGCAGGACGTCGATGAGGAAGATGCTGCGTGGGAACCCGTCCCAGGCGACGGTCTGCCAGGTGAAGATGAACGCCGCCGCCTCGGAGAGAACGCATGCCGCGAGCACGCTCGCCGCGTCACGCGCGCCCGCGTACCGCCACACGCCGCGGTAGAGCCCGAAGACGATGAAGAAGATGTAGCGCGCGACGAGGAGTGCCGGCAGTGCGAGGTCGAACACGTGGCGCGTCCATGGGACGCCGGTGCCCTGCAGCCGGATGATGTACGCGGTCGTGAACGACGCGGAGATGAGTAGGAAGTCGACGACCACCTCCACCAGCC
>JAFALP010000339.1 GCA_019234175.1 Actinomycetota bacterium
CGTCGAGGAGTGCGCGCGCGAGGTTCCATGCATCGTGCTCGAGGACGAGCCCGTGCACGTGCGACTGGTAGAGCGCATCGATCACCTCGCCGTACACGTCCAGCTGGAGCTGCTCGCTCGCGGCGTTGCCGACGCGCACCGGCGCGGAGCCCTCGTATCCCGGGAGCCACGCAACCTCCCATTCCGGCAGGCGGCGCTCGCCGGCGACGCCGTACATGATCTGCAGGTCGCTCGCGTCGCCCGCGACCGCGCGGATGAGCCACAGCCGCCAGGCCGCAGCTTCCTCCTGGTAGTCGGCGTGGAGGAGCGCGAGCAGCGTGAACGTCGCGTCGCGCAGCCAGCAGTAGCGGTAGTCCCAGTTGCGGACGCCGCCGATCGATTCGGGCAGTGACGTCGTCGGCGCGGCCACGATGCCGCCGGTCGGCTCGTACGTCAGCGCTTTCAGGACGATGAGCGATCGCTGCATCACGTCGCGCCATTCGCTCGGAAGCTGGATCGGGCACGCGCCGGTCCACTCGCGCCAGAACTCGTCCGTCTCCCGGAGGGCCTCCTCCGGGTCGATCGCCACCGGGACCTCGTCATGCGACGGATACCAGGTCAGAACGAACGGGACGCGGTCTCCCTCGGAGACCGTGAACGTGGAGATCGTGCGACGGTCCTCGCCGCGCGTGCGGGCGCCCGCCCGGAAGCAGAGCGCGTCGGGACCTGCGACGGCGACGCGCGCGTTGTCGACGCGGCGGACCCAGGGGACGATGCTTCCGTAGTCGAAGCGGACGATGAGCTCCGAGCGCATCTCCACCGTGCCGCGGACTCCCTCGACGATGCGGACGACATCCGGCGCCTTCCCGCGCGGCGGCATGAAGTCGATGACGCGCACGACACCGCCGTCGTTCTCCCACGTCGTCTCGAGGATGAGCGAGTCGCCACGGTACGCCCGGCTCGTCGTGCCGCCGGCCTTCGGCGCGAGGAGCCACCGTCCGTTCTCCGCGTCGCCCAGAAGGGCGGCGAAGCACGCCCCGGAGTCGAATCGGGGGAAACAGAGCCAGTCGATGGAACCGCCGCGCTCGACGAGCGCGGCGGTCTGCAGGTCGCCGAGGAGCGCGTAGTCCTCTATCCGAGCCATCGCCACCGCTTCTGCGCCGCGCGGTCGAAGGCAGCCTCGTACTCCTCGAGCGCGTCGTCGGCGAGGGTCTTGGCGAAGCGGTCGCGCATCTCCTCCAGAGCATCTCGCACCGCGTCCACCGCGTCCACGTAGTCGCCGTATGCCTCTTCGGCGTCGTCGCGGTCCGCGCGGTCGTAGGACGCCTTCCGCTTGCGCACTTCGGCGAGCAGGCCGTCGCCTTCGACCTCGACGAACAGGTCGAGCTGCCGCGACACGACGTCGGAGAAGCGCTTGCGGAGAATCACGCGATCTCTTCGTACAGCGCTGCGTGCGCACGCGCGGCTTCGTCCCACGTGAGCGCCGCACGCGCGCGCTCCGCGCCGGCGCGGAACGGCTCCGGATCGCGCAGGACGTCGCCGATCGCAGCGGCGAGGGCCTCGACGTCGCCCGCCGGCACGACGATGCCGGCGCCGAAGGCCCGGACGGGATCGGCGATCCCGCCCACGTCGTACGCGACGGCCGGGATGCCGGCGCCGAGCGCACGAAGGAGCGCGCCGCTCTGGTCGAGCTCCGGCCGGTACGGGAAGACCGCGACCGTCGCGTCGCCGAGCGCGCGGTCGACCTCCGCGTGCGAGAGATAGCCGAGGCGCCACTCGACGTGGTCCCCGCGGTATCCGGCGACGGGCTCGAGCGGGTCGCCGGCCACGAGGAGCCGCGCGCCGGCGCGGCGCGTCGCCTCGATCGCGTCGCCGAGCCCCTTGTACGGCCGGATCACGCCGAGCGCGAGAACCGTCCCTCCATCGTCGCGCCGCGGCGGGTCGCTGGGAAACACGGGATGCGGAATCACCGTCGCGTCGACGCCGAGCGCTGCGAGCGCCTCGCGTCCTCGCTCGCTGTGCACGACGACGCGGTCGAAGCGCGCGAGCAGGTCATCCCACAGGCGCCGCTTCTTCGCCGTGCGCCGCGGCAGGAGGTCGTGCGCCGTGAAGACCGACGGCACACGCGGACGCAGAAACCGGTCGTCGAGCTCGGGCACGAGCCACTGGACGTGCAGCACGTCGGCGGGCCGGCGGTTGA
>JAFALP010000346.1 GCA_019234175.1 Actinomycetota bacterium
GCGCCCCACCGAGCGCGACGGCGTAGCCGACGATCGCCCCGAGCACGAGCGCACCGACCGGCGCCCACCACCGAGCGGCGAGCAGGCGCCAGTACTTGCCGAAATCGACCTCCTGCTCGGCTTCGGGATCCACGCTCAAGGCGTCGCGACTCTAGCGGAGGCCCAGGCCCACATCCGCTCCAACCCGCGCGCGAGGGGCACGCGGGGCTCCCAGCCCAACGCGTCGCGGATGCGGGAGACGTCTGCCTGCGTCCGGCGGACGTCGCCGCGGGCGCGGTCGAGGTGGCGCACGTCGAGTGGCCGCCCGGAGATCTCCTCGAGGAGCGCGACCGCCTCGAGGAGCGATGCCTCGTCGCCGCCGCCGACGTTGTAGACGGCGCCGGCGGGCGCTTCCGCCATCGCCGCGATGGTGGCGTCGACGACGTCGCCCACCTCCGTGAAGCTCCGCGACTGCTCGCCCGTCCCGTAGATCTCGATCGTGCCTCCGGAGGTGAGCGCGTCGCAGATCCGCCGGAAGAGCATGTCCGGGCGCTGCCGCGGCCCGTAGACCGTGAAGTAACGCAGCGCGACCGAGTCGAGGCCGTAGGCGCGCGCGAGCTGCTCGCACGCGAGCTTCGTGATGCCGTACGGGGAGATTGGCTCCGGAACGGTGCCCTCCGGCGTCGGGTAGCGCTCCGCCTCGCCGTAGATGGACGAGGAAGACGCAAACACCACGCGCAAGCCGGCCGTCGAAGCGGCGTCGAACACCCTTTGCGTCGCGAGCACGTTCCGCCGCAGGTAGAGCGGGAACGCCTCGCCGAAGCTGCGGACCCCCGGCTGCCCTGCCAGGTGGAAGACGCCGTCGACGCCGTCGAGGTCGAGCGACTCCTCGGCGAGGTCGATGCGCAGCAGGTCGAGGCCGCGCGCGTTCTCCTCCTTCTCCGCCGGGTCGTAGTAGTCGGTCAGGCAGTCGACGGCGACGACGTCATGGCCGCCTTCGACGAGCGCATCGGAGAGATGCGAGCCGATGAATCCCGCGGCGCCGGTGACGACGTATCTCATCGCTTCGGGACCATCCCATAGACGATGCCGTAGCCGATGAGGAAGAGCCGGTTCTTCACGGCGACGACCGGCGTGTACTTCCCGTCGGGGAACGTCCAGAGGAGCTTGCCGGTGTTCACGTTCAGCGCGTACGTGCGCCCGTTCTTCAGATGCGTCTCGTGCAGCGTCGAGAAGTAGACGACGGATCCGACGACGACGGAGGAGCCGGAGATCGGGCCGCCGGCATGGAAGGTCCAGTCCGCCTCGCCGGTGCCGGCGTCGAGGGCGACGAAGCGGCCGCTGTACGAGCCCGCGAGCACGAGGTGGTTCGAGACCGCCGGAGAGGAGTAGACGTAGCCGCCGGTCGAGTGCGACCACAGCCGGTGGCCGGTGGCGGCGCCGAACGCGTACACCTTGCCGTCGGTCGAGCCGATGTACACGCGCCCGTATGCGACCGCCGGCGTCGAGTAGAAGTCGGAGCTGCCGAAGAGCCGCGGCTGCGCCGTTCCCCGCCAGAGCGTCCGCCCACTCTGCGACAGGCAGTACACGTGCCCGTCGTACGCGCCGACGAAGAGATGGCCGCCTGCGAAGGCGATGGCGCCCTTGATCGCTGCACGGGCGACGTGCTCGTGCCAGACGACGCGGCCCGTGTTCGCGTCGAACGCCCAGACGTCGCCGTTCCAGTCCCCGACGTAGAGCCGGTCGCCGACGAGCAGCGGCGAGCTCTCGGACGGGCCGATGCGGTGCTGCCAGTGGATCTTCCCGTGGCCGGCGGAGAACGCGATCACCTCGCCGTCGACGCCGTGCCCGCCGCTCTGCGCGTTGCAGGGCGGGCGATTGAGGAAGGTCTCGTAGACGGTGCCGTGCGCATGCGGCCCGATCGCAGGCGACGCGGCGACGCACCGGTGCGCCCGGTACTTCCACGCGTACTTGCCCGTCTTCTCGCTGATGGCCGTGAACGTGCCGGCGTTGGTCGAGAAGAAGAGGCGGTCGTAGCCGATCGAGGGCGGGAACTCGACGAGGCTTCCCGCCTGATAGCGCCACAGCGTGCGGAACGGCGGCCGGAGCGGAAGCTGGACGGAGCGCGTGCGGTCGACGTCGAAGCCGTAGGTCGGCCAAGGCAC
>JAFALP010000350.1 GCA_019234175.1 Actinomycetota bacterium
GCTCAGCCCCGATTCGACGAGGGCGAGCAGGACTCGCTGGCTGAAGAAGAGCGAATGGCTCGACTCGAGGTTGCGCCGCATCCGCTCCGTGCGCACGACGAGGCCCTCCATCAGCCACGTGAAGCGGTCGAGCATGTAGTCGATCGCGAGGAACGCGTCCGGGATGACGACCCGCTCGGCCGACGAGTGGGAGATGTCGCGCTCGTGCCACAGCGCGACGTTCTCGAGCCCGACGACGCAGGCGCCGCGGACGACACGCGCGAGACCGCAGATGCGTTCGGCGACGACCGGGTTGCGCTTGTGCGGCATGGACGACGAGCCCTTCTGGCCCTTGCCGAACGGCTCCTGCACCTCGGCGACCTCCGTGCGCGCGAGGTTGCGGATCTCGAGCGCGAACATGTCGAGCGACGACGCGACGACGGCGAGCGCGCAGAGCAGCTCCGCGTGGCGGTCGCGCTGGATGATCTGCGTCGACGTCGGCGCCGGCTCGAGGCCGAGGCGCTCGCACGCGATCCGCTCCACCTCCGGGTCGGTGGCCGCGTACGTGCCGACCGCGCCGGATAGCTTCCCGACGCGCAGCCCCTCCACCGCGCGCTCCACGCGGGCACGATTGCGGTCGAGCTCGAAGGCCCAGCCGGCGAGCTTCAGCCCGAAGGTGGTCGGCTCGGCGTGGATGCCGTGCGTCCGGCCCATCTGCAGCGTGTACTTGTGCTCCTCGGCGCGGGCGACGACGGCCGCGTAGGCGGCATCGATCCCGGCGAGGACGAGCCGGCCGGCGTCGCGGATCTGCAAGGCGAGGGCGGTGTCGAGGACGTCGGAGGACGTGAGGCCGTAGTGGAACCAGCGGCCCTCGGGGCCGAGCGTCTCGGCCACCGCGTCGACGAAGGCGGCGACGTCGTGGTGGAGGGTCCGCTCGAGCTCGTCCACCCGGCTCGGATCGGGCGTCTCGGCGCGGCCGATCGCCTCGGCCGCCTCCGGCGGCACGGCGCCCAGCTCGCTCCACGCGGCGCTGGCGGCCTTCTCGACCTCGAGGAGCTTGGAGAACCGCCCCTGACTCGACCAGATCTCGGCCATGGCCGGACGGGAGTAGCGGGCGATCACTGGACCCAGTCTAGAGGCGCCTTCCGACGATCGTGGCGCCTCCCGATTCCCTCGTTCGAGGGACGGCATCGTCCGGAGACAGCGGTAGCTTGCGCGGCATATGTCGATTGAAAATTGTAAAAATCTGCTTTACACGCGAGGGCCGATCGTCCTCGCCTGTGTCGCGTCCTTCGGCCTCGGCTCGGTGGCGACCCTCATGTACGCGCACGACCCGTCGCCGGCTCCCGCGGCCGCGCCGGCCGTCCGGCGGGTCGCGTTCCTGCCCCAGCTCGTGGCGCTGCCGAAGGCGGCGGCGAAGGTCCAGGTGCACGTGCGCGCCGTGCGGCGCAAGCACGATCCGAAGCCGCAGGCGCCGTCGCGCGCGACCATCTCCCTGTACGAGAGCACCACCGACGCCGGCGTGCTCCGCAGCCAGGGCTGCGAGGCGGCCAGGCGCGGCGCCGAGGGCGTCGTGATCCTCGACTTCGGCAAGCCGTCCTACAACGGGAGCACGTACGGGACGATCCTCTTCTCCGGCAGGTTCGCCGGGAACAGGAGCATCACGCAGGGGATGCTCGGCTATGCCCGCGGCTACGCCGGCTGCCTGCCGAAGGGCTCCACCGACAGCATCAGCCTCGCGCGCGGGACGAGCAACTACCACCCGAGCGTGCCGAGCGTCTACAAGGCCGGCCGCAAGTGGGCCCGCGAGGTGATGAACCTCCAGCGCAGCCTGCGCGCCGACAAGGTCGACGGGCACGTGACGAGTGCCGCCGCCGACGACGTCGAGCCCGCGTGGGATCCGACCTTCTGGCGGACGCGGGACTTCTATCAGGGCTATGCGGACTCGCGCGTCGGTCACTCGCTCTACAACTACGGATCGCTCGACGGCGGCATCGTCAGCGGCATCTGGAACGCGCACCAGGCCTTCTACGTCACCACCGGCATGCGGTACGCACGCGCGATCCCGGAGATCTACAACGAGGTGATGGCGCAGGAGTGGGCGGCGCTCGCGCAGGTGGCGAAGAAGCGCTACCACACGGCCCTCAAGTTCGCGGGCGTGATGACCGAGCGCACCTCGTCCAACCACGGCGTCAAGCCACAGGACGCGCACCGCATGCTCGTCCGCGAGCTCGCCGTCCAGGGACGCGGCCGCGCGGCGGCGAACGTGCCCTCCGCCTACACGAACATCAAGTCGTACTGAGGATCCGCAGCGCGAGCGCCGCGGCGTTCCGCGCGTTGTCGACGCCCACCGCCGCCACGGGAACACCGGGCGGCATCTGGGCGATCGCGAGCAGCGCGTCGAGGCCTCCGGCGACCGACGACGAGCTGGTCAGCGGAACGCCGATCACGGGAAGCTCGGTGTGGGCGGCCACCACGCC
>JAFALP010000415.1 GCA_019234175.1 Actinomycetota bacterium
GTACGCGGGAGCCGCCCAGAACGCGCCGAGCTCCGTCCAGCCGGAGACGGCGAGCCCGCACTCCTCCGCGAGCTCACGGTCGGCCGCTTTCACCGTCGTCTCGCCCGGCTCGAGCGTTCCCGCCGGAAGCTCGAGCACCACGCCGCCGGCGCCGGTCCGCGGCTGGCGCACGACGACGAGCTCGTCGCCGTCGGTGACGACGAGGACGACGGACGGCCGGTGCTCGATCAGGGCCACGGAAGCGTGAAGAGCTTCACCGTGGTCATGCCGCGCATCGCTTCGATCACGCCTTCCTTGATGCCGAGGCCCGACGCCTTCACGCCGCCGAACGGCGTCGCCTCGGTGCGAAAGCCCGGCACCTCGTCGACGTTCACGGAGCCGCAGCGCAGCTCGCGGATGCAGCGCGTCACCGCGGCGAGGTCGTTGGAGACGATCCCCGCCGAGAGCCCGTACGCGGTCCCGTTCGCCACCGCGAGCGCCTCGTCCAGGTCGCGCACGCGCACGAGCGGGATCGCCGGCCCGAACGTCTCCTCGAGGACGAGCTCCTGTTCCGGCCGGACGCGATCGAGCACCGGCGGCACGATCTGCGCGCCGTTCCGCTCGCCGCCGGCGAGGAGCGACGCACCGTCGTCCGCGGCGGCGCGCACGCGCCGTTCCACGGTCTCCGCGGCCGCCTCGTCCACGAGCGTCCCGATGTCGGTCGCATCCGAGAGCGGATCGCCGACCGACAGCGCCGCGGCCCGCGCGGTGATCGCCTCTGCGAGCGCGTCCGCGAGCGGCTCCTCGACGACGATCCGCTTCACCGCCGTGCAGCGCTGGCCGCTGTTCCGCGTCGCACCGGTGACGGCAAGCTCTGCCGCGCGGTCGACGTCGGCGTCGCGGAGCACGATGAGCGGGTCGTTGCCGCCGAGCTCGAGCACCGCGCGGCGGTATCCGAGGCGTCGCGCGATCTCGCGGCCGACGCCGACGCCGCCGGTGAACGACACGACCTCGACCGCGTCGTGGGCGAGCATCTCGTCGAGGATCTCCGCGCGGTCGCCGGTGACGATCGCGCACGCCTCCTCCGGGTAGCCGGACTCGCGCACGGCGTTCTCGAGCCAGAGCGCCGCGAGCGGCGTCTTCTCGGACGGCTTCAGGACGATGGGCGCTCCCGCGGCGATCGCCGGCGCGACCTTGTGCGCCACCTGATTGAGCGGATGGTTGAAGGGGGTGATAGCGGCGACGAGCCGGACGGGCTCGCGCAGCGTGTAGGCGCGCCGCGGCCGGCCGTGCGCGGAGACGTCGCACGCGAACGCCTGGCCGTCGTCGTCGAGGGCCGCGTGCGCGGCGAAGCGGAAGACGTCGGCGGCGCGCCCCGTCTCGTGGCGCGTGTCGAAGAGGCTGAGCCCCGACTCGAGCGTGATCGCGCGCGCGAGCTCCTCCGCCTCGGCTTCGATCCGCGCGGCGATGCGCTCGAGCACCTGCGCGCGCTCGTGCCGGTCGAGGCGCACGCGCGCGCTCCCGGCGCGGTCGAGCGTGCGCCGGATCTCCTCGCGGGGACGAAGCGGCGCCTCGCCGATGACCTCACCCGTGTACGGGTACGTGACTGCGAACGTCCTCATGCGCCGATCAGGAGATGGAAGACGTCGGCGTTGGAGGCGCCGTCGGCGCGGTCGTTCGGCTCGCTGAGGAGGATCGGGATCGACTGCTCGTGCCGGCCGCCGTGCGACCGCAGCGACCCGCGCAGCGCGGCGAGGTCGTGGTCGGACTCCGCCCGGCCGAGCGCCGTCTCCGCGTCGGCGAGGACGACGAGGTCGCCGATGCGGTCCGCGGGGAGCTGCAGCTGGTCGGCGGCGTCCTCGCGCGTCAGCACCTCCTCCACGCCGGGGACTGCGCCGAGCACCTCGGCGGCGCGATCGCGTTCGGCGACGTGCACCCAGCACGACGAGCCCAGTGCCGCATGGTGGACGACGTACGGGTCGGTGATCGGAAGGATCACGTGTGCGTCGTCGAGGCCCGCGCGCGCGAGCTCGTCTCCGAGATACCGCACGTGCGGCTTGGCGTTCATGCCGTGGTCGGCGACGAGGCCGAGTCGCCAGCCGTCGTCGAGGTACATCCCCACGAGCTCGTCGAGCAGCATGAGATACGCGTCGCTCAGCTGCTCGCCCGGCGCAGCCGAGTGCTGCACGAAGTCGGTGAGCGAGACGTACAGGAGCTCGACGTCGAGTGCGTGCGCGAGCGCGAAGGCGAGCTCGAGCGCGTAATGCGAGCAGTCCCAGTCGTAGATCCCCGGCGGCGGCCGGTCGACGAACGAGGCGGCGCGCCCATACCCGGCGAGCTCGAGCTCGGCCGCGCGCTCGGCCGACACGCACGGCACCCCGTTCGTGCCGAGCAGCCGCCGGAGCTTGTCCTTCGTCGTCACCGCGAGCACGGAGACGTCGTGCGGCTCGAGCGCGGCGAGGATGGACGGCGCCCGCAGCGCGGACGGATCGGTGAGCTGCACCTCGTTCCCGTCCGGGTCGAGGTAGTGGTTCCCCGGCAGCCCGTGCACGGACGGCGGCGCGCCCGTGACGATGGACAGGTTGTTCGGGTTGGTGAAGCTCGGGACCTGCGACCGGCCGATCGCGTACGTGCCCTGCTCGATCAGCTCGCGAAGGCGCGGGACGATGTTGCGCTCCAGGGCGTCCTCGACGTAACGCGGGTCGACGCCGTCGAGGCACACGACCGCGGTCTTCACCGCTGGCCTGGCGTACCGCCGGCCGTTGACCTCGATCTCCGTCACGCACGC
>JAFALP010000160.1 GCA_019234175.1 Actinomycetota bacterium
CCCTCGAGCTCGCCGAGGTGGTCGCGTCGCTCGCACCCGGCGAGGACCGGCTGTGGTCGGCGGAGACCCGCCATCCAACGCTCGTCGTCGGGCTCGATGTGCCGAAGGACGTGCTCGAGCGGCGCATCGAGGAGCGGACGCGGGCGATGTTCGACGCCGGCGTCGAGGAGGAGGTGCGGGCGGCGCTCGCCGGGCCGATCTCGATGACGGCGCGTCAGGCGCTCGGGCTGGACGAGGTGGCGACGCTGCCGCGCGACGAGGCGATCGCTGCGATCGTCGTGCGCACGCGCCGCTACGCGGCCTACCAGCGAAAGTGGATGCGGCGCATTCCGGGCATCGTTATGGTCGATGCCGATCGCCCGCCGGGCGAGATTGCCGATGACATCGTCTCGCTGGCACGCACACGGGAACGCCTACCTCGTCGCTGAAGGCGGCTACGAGATGGACGCCGGGCTCGACGGCGCCATCGAGGTCGAGTCCGTCGACGGCGACGACATGACGATCCAGATCGTGAACCCCGACGGATCCCACGCGGAGATGTCCGGCAACGGCACGCGCATCGCCGGCGCGTGGCTCATGGAGCGCACCGGCCACGACGAGGCACGCGTCCACGTCGGGCCTCGCACGGTGACGGTCCGGCGCGTCGGCGACGGTTTCGAGTCCGAGCTCGGCGAGGCGCGGGTCGTCGCGCGCGAGCGGATCGCGGGACTCGACGTCACCGTGGTCGACGTCGGCAATCCGCACGCCGTCGTCGTCGGCGACCCTGCCGACATCCTCCTCGTCGGCCCGCTGCTGGAGACGCACGAGCGCTTCCCGGACCGGACGAACGTGCAGGTGGTGCGCATCGACGGACCGGGCGAGGTGACCGCGCGTGTCTGGGAGCGCGGCGTGGGCGAGACGACCGCCTCCGGGTCGAGCGCGGTCGCGGTCGCGACGGCCACGCACGGCGAGGGGGACGTCCTCGTGCACTTCCCGGGCGGGGACCTGCGCGTGACGCTGCGCGACGGGCGCGCGACCCTTACCGGTCCCGCAGTGCGCGCCGATTGACGGGCGCGCCGAGCGCGAGCCACGCGAGCACGGCGACCGGCACCGCCAGGACGATCAGCAGCACGCCGAACAGGTGATGGCGGAAGCCGATTCCGACGCCGGCGAGCACGAACGTGGCGATCGCGAGCGTGCCGGCGAGCGGACGGCTCCGCTTCATGCGCCGATCTCGTACTCGCGGAGGACGTCGTTCAACGACGTCTTCATGTCGGTCTGTGCGCTCCGCTTGCCGATGATGAGCGCGCAGCCGACCTGGAACGTGCCCGCGGGGAACTCCTTCGGCCGAGTGCCCGGCACGACCACCGAGTACGGCGGGACGTAGCCGCGGTACTCGACCGGCTCCGGCCCGGTGACGTCGATCACCGGCACCGAGCCGGTGAGAGAGACGTTCGGCGCGAGCACGGCGCGCTCGCCGACGAGAACGCCTTCTGTGAGGATGCAGCGCGAGCCGATGAAGGCGCCGTCCTCGACGATGACGGGGCGCGCCTGCACCGGCTCGAGCACGCCGCCGACGCCGACGCCGCCGGCGAGGTGCACGTCGGCGCCGATCTGCGCGCACGAGCCGACGGTCGCCCAGGTGTCGATCATCGTGTTCGGGCCGACCCAGGCGCCGATGTTCACGTAGCTCGGCATCATCACCACGCCGGGCGAGAGGTACGAGCCGTAGCGCGCCGTCGCCGGCGGGACGACGCGCACGCCGCCGTCCGCGTAGTCGTGCTTCAGCGGGATCTTGTCCACGTACTCGTACGGCCCGACCTCGATCGGCTCCACCTTGCGCTCGCGGAAGTAGTCGAGGATCGCCGCCTTCGCGTCCTCGTTCACGCGCCACTCGCCGTCGACCTTCTCGGCGACGCGGATCTCGCCGCGGTCGAGCGCGGCGATGGTGTCGGCCGTGCTCACAGGAGCTCCGCCGCCCGCTCGCACTCCTCGAGTGTGGGCACGAGCGCGAACCGCACGTACCCGGCGCCGCTCGGTCCGAAGAACTCGCCCGGCGAGACGAGCACGCCGCGCTCCAGCAGCTCGTCCGCGTCCGCGCCGGCCACCCAGAGGTACATCGTCGCGTCGCTCGCGACGATCTCCCAGCCCTTCGCCTCGATGGCGGGGATCATGACGTCGCGCTTCGCGCGATAGCGGGCACGGGTCTCCTCGACGTGACGCTCGTCGTTCCACGCGACCACCGACGCGCGCTGGACGAACTCCTGCGGCGCCGTGCCGACCGTCGGCCGGTACGCCTTCAGCGCGGCGGTCACGTCCGGCGGCGCGGCGACGAAACCGGAGCGGTAGCCGGTCATCGAGGACCGCTTGCTCAGCGTCTGGAAGACGATCGTGCGCGGGCGATCCGCTTGCAGCGCGGAGACGGGCGGCGCGTCGAACCAGAGCTCGGTGTACGCCTCGTCGGACGCGACGTGGAAGCCTCGCTCGCGCGCGGCGGCGGCGAGCTCCTCGTAGAAGGAGAGCGGCGCCAGCGCACCCGTCGGGTTGTGCGGGTAGTTCACCCAGACGACGGCGGTGTCGTCCGGGAGGGCGTCGATGTCGGGAAGGAAGGCGTTCTCGCGCAGCAGCGGCAGCGTCTGCACCTCCGCGCCGGCGAAGAGCGCGCCGCGCTCGTACACGGGATACGCCGGCTCGCCGAAGACCACCGTCCTGCCCGCGCTGTCGAGCACCTGCGCGAGCGAGAAGATCGCCTCCTTCGAGCCATAGGTGGGGACGATCTCCGTGTCCGGGTCGATCTCGACGCCGAAGCGGCGGCCGCACCAGGCGGCGGCAGCCGCGCGAAGCTCTGGCAGCCCCTGCGCGAGCGGGTACGGCGCGCGCTCGGGGACGGCGTCGACGAGCGCCTGCCGGATCATGGGGTCGGTCGGCTCGTTCGGGTCGCCCTTGCCGAAGTCGATCACCTGGACGCCCTCGGCCACGAGCCGCCGCCGCGCCTCCTCCAGGCGGACGAATGGGTAGGTCGCCATCTCCGCGAGGGTTGGGTTGATCACGCCAGGAATTCTCGCAGCGTCTCGAAGCACCGCTCCAGATTGCCGATCGGAACCTGCTCGTCGACGCGGTGCGCGTACGCGGTCGCACCCGGGCCGTAGTTGATCGCGTCGATCCCCTGCTCGGCGAACTGCGCCACCGGCGTCCACGCCTGCTTCGGCTTCACCGTCGGCACGAGGCGCCGCAGCCGCTCGACAAGCGCGTTGGCGAGCGCGGGCGGGGCGGACGGCGACACCGCGAGCACGTCGATCTCGCCCTCGGGCAGCAGGGCGCGCAGCCGCTCCTCCATGCCGGGCCGGACGAAGCGCGCGTTCAGCTCCGCCCACGCGGTCGCGGGCACGACGTTGGCGGCGATGCCGCCTCCGACACGTACGGCGCTCACGACCTCGCGGTAGACGAGGCCGTCGAGCTCGACGTCCTCCGGCTCGCGGCCGACGAGCGGCTGCAGGCCGCGCACGAGCTCGTGGATCGCGTTCACGCCCGTCCACGGGCGCGCCGAGTGCGCGCTCTCGCCGTGGAAGGTGATGCGCGCCTGCACGTTGCCGAGGCAGCCGGCGTGCAGCTCGCAGTCGGTGGGCTCGAGCACGACCGCCAGCTCCGCGCCGGCGAGCATTCCCGTCTCGAACAGCGCCGGCAGCGGGCTCTCCGTCACGGGCACCTCTTCCCGCGTGAAGAAGAGATAGCGACCCGGCGCGCCGGCGCGCGCGAGCTCGATCATCACCGCGACGCCGCTCTTCATGTCGCTCGCACCGAGCCCGTGGACGGCGCCGTCCGCGATCCGGCCGGGGATGTTGCCCTGCGCGGGAACGGTGTCGAGATGGCCGGCGAGCACGACGGGGCCGTCGCCGTAGAGCAGCACCTCGCCGTCGTCGTACGCGGGCACGCCCGGCATGACCTCGCGGACGAGATCGACGAGCGCGGCTTCGCGGCGGCTCTCCGACGGGACGTCGACGAGCTGCAGCGTGCGCGTGGCGAGGTCGGGGGACGGCACGGCAACGGTCATAATGACGGTCGGTGGCAGTCAAACAGCCCGATCCCACGCCGGGCCCCGAGCCCGAGCGCGGGCTCGTGCTGGCCGTGCTCGGGCAGGCAGTCGACCCGGAGGACGAGCTCGGCGAGTTCGAGGAGCTCGCCCGGACCGCCGGTGTCGAGCCGGTCG
>JAFALP010000355.1 GCA_019234175.1 Actinomycetota bacterium
CCATCCGTCGATCCCCACAAGCGCGTCGTGGAAGCGCAGCGGGATGGCGTCGATCTCCCGGATGAGCGCGTTCAACGCCGCGATGTCGCGTGCTGCGCGCTCGTCGCCGGCCGGCCACGGGAGGACGTCGGCGAGCAGGACCGGGACCGTCGCCGCGTCGACCATGGTGGCGAGATCGTGCGCCGCCTGCGCGACCGACCGTCGTTGCGCCACGTCGTTGATCCCACCCTGCACGACGAGCACGTCGCCGGTGACGTCGTCGAGGAAGGCGGCGATCTCGTCGGTGCGCTTGCCGTAGACGGCACGCGTGCGGAACTCGAGCTTCGGCTCGAGCTGCGCCGCCCACCACTGCCACTGGCTGCGTTCGTCGGGCGCGGCGATGCGCGAACGCACGACGGGATCGGGGTCCCACAGCGGCGAGCCGGCGCTGATCGAGTCGCCGACGACCGCGACGATCACGAATGCGGGACGAGCTCGACCTGCAGATCGCAGTCGAGCGCCTCCGCGATGCGGAGGAGCGTGTCGATGCGCGGCGGACGGCCGCCACGCTCGAGGCGCGCGATGGCGGACTGCGTCGTCCCGACGAGCTCGGCGAGCTCGCGCTGCGACATGTTCATCGCGATGCGGCGCTCCGCCACCTTCTCGGCGATGGCGGCGAAGAACCAGCCGCGGTCACCGGTGACGATGCGAGTGTGGAGCCGCTCCAGCGGTCGCGAAGTGCGCGCAGCCATCGAGCCCACTATAGCCGTTGTGCTATGTCGCCGACGCGGACGCGCCCCGGCTCGGTCACGGCGCCGTACACGCCGAAGGGGAGCGACTCGCTCACGCCCTCGCGGCGGTAGGCGGCGAGCGTCACGAGCGTCGGAAGATCGACGACGCCGGTGTCGGGATGGCGGGACGTGACGATGCAGCGGCCGACATCGCCGTTCAGCTCGATGACGGCGCCGCCGATCTGCACGCGGTGGCCGAGCCACGCGTCCTCCTCGTGTGCGTCGACCCCGTCGATCTCGAAGAGCATGCGGAATCGCCGGCCGTCGACCGGCTCGTCCACGCCAACCTCCTCCTGCAGCCGCGCGAGCGACGCACGCGAGACGACGGAGACGGTCCCGCCGCGCGGAATGCGGTCCGCGGCGCCCTCGTCGGCCCACAGCAGCTCGACGGGACGACCGACATAGCTCGAGATCGCGTCCTGCCACGGGCCGACGACCTTCCGCGAGCGCACGCGGTGCCACGCGTACATGTCGCTCTCCAGCGGCTCGCCGAGCTCGACGACGTCGTCGACGCGTTCGCCGCCGGGGAACGTGAGCGCCAGCCGCCGCGTGTCCTCGTCCCACTCCGGCCGGATTCGATGCAGGTCGCCGCTGCGCTTGCCGTTGAAGAGCCTGCCGTCCGCGTCGCGCATCCAGAAGCGCCGGTCGCCGACGACGCCGCCAGCGTCGAGCGTCACCTCGTCCGGATGCACGAGCCCGAGCGACTTCACCGGCGCGACGGAGATGCGGACGACCCGGCCCACGCTCCGAGTCTACGCGGGGCCCTCGACCTCCACCTCGCTCCGTCCGCGCGCGCCCTCCAGGTCGAAGATCCAGAAGTCGCGGCCCGTGACGTGCACGGCGACGTTGTAGACGGGGATCTGGCCGATGTGCCCCTCGAACGATCCCGCGTGCGCGTGGCCGTGCAGCACGAGGTCGGCGCCGCATTCCGCGATCGGGGTCGCCAGCCGGTCGCTGCCGAGGAGGACGTGGATTCCCTGCGGCTCGCCCACGACCGTCGCCTCGACGGGCGCGTAGTGGAGAAGGACGACGCGCAGGTCGCAGTGCACGATCTCGCGCAGGCCGGCGCCGATGGCCTCGGCCTCGTGCGTCGTCTCCGCGTACACCTGGCGCAGGAGCGGCTCGCCGAAGTCCGGCAGGACCGAGCCGGGGAATCCGCCGACGAAGCCCTTCGTCCCGACGACGCCGAATTGCATCCCTGCGATCTCGCACGTCGCCCACGAGCGGTCGAGCACGTGCACGCCGACATCCGAGAGCAGCGCACGGATCTCCTCGCCGCGGCCCGCGTGGAAGTCGTGGTTCCCGAGCACCGCGAACACGGGAATGGAGAGCCCCTCGCACGCGCGGGCGAGGACGGCCGCCTGCTCCGGCTCGCCGGTCGTGGTCAGATCGCCGGCGAGGAGGATGACGTCGGCCTCCGCCTCGACCCGGGCGAAGGCGCTCTCGACGCGCTCGCGGGTCGCCTCGGAGGCATGGACGTCTCCCGCGGCGGCGATCCGGATCACCCTGCTGATGTTGCAGTTTCGGGCCGAATGGAAACGGCTTCCACCCATGCCCGAAGCGACGTTCGAGGAGATGATCGACGCGATGAAGGACGCGGTGTCGGTCCTGCAGTCGCGCGACATCCCGTTCGTGCTCGGCGGCGGGCTGGCCGGCTGGGCGCGGGGAGGCCCCCGGTCGGAGCACGACGTCGACCTGCTCATCCGCGAACAGGACGCGGAGGAGGCGCTCGGCGCGTTCGAGCAGGCGGGCATGCGCACCGAGCGCCCGCCGGAAGGCTGGCTCGTGAAGGCTTGGCATCCGAACGGCACACTCGTCGACCTCATCTACAGCCCGGCGGGCGGCCCGGTGACGGACGAGTCGATCGAGCGGGCGCCGATGGTCGAGGTGATGGCGCTCCGCCTCCGCGTCTCCTCGCTCGAGGATCTCATGACGACGAAGCTGCTCGCGCTCAGCGAACAGGAGCCGACGTTCTCCGGCGTGCTCGAGCTCGCGCGCTCGTTACGCGAGCAGGTGGACTGGAACGAGGTGCGCGCGCGCACGGAGAGCTCGCCGTTCGCGCGGTCGTTCTTCACCCTCATCGAGGGCCTCGGCGTGATCGATCCGGCGAGCTAGAAGAAGAACGACGACCACGCGTGCCACCAGTCGTCGCCGCGCGCGACGAGCGTGGTCGGGCCGAGCACCTCGACGTCGCGGCGGTTGCGGTACTCCTCGAGACGATCCGGCGACGTGAACTCGATCTCGATCTCGCACGGGCGGCCCGGGTCGTACGGCTTCACCGCACCGAGGTCCTGCAGCGACTCGCGCGCGGCGGCCTCGATCAGCTGCCGCGCCTCCACCGGCGTCTTCGAGCGCGCGCTGAAGCGGCCGATGCCCTCCTTCACCGCCACCGTCGTCAACCCGGCGCCGAGCAGCTCGACCGCCTCGCGGCACACCGCGCTGTCGCCGGTGACGAGCGTGACCGGGCAGCCCCACTGGCCGCACAGCGCGGCGTTAATGCCGGTCTCGCCGACGAGCGTGCCGTTGAACTTCAGGCTCCGCCACGCCTGGCCCGATACCGTGTGCGAGAGCACGCCGTCGGCCGTGAGCGCCATCGCGTGCATGCCGACGAGCAGCGCCGCGTCGCATCCCTGCTCGAGAAACGCCGTGTACTCCGTCCACTCGTTCTGGATGACGAACTCGCAGCCGGGATCGAGCAGCTCGGCGACGAGCGAGTTGAAGTCGTAGTCGCCGCCGGCGCCGTGGCAGTCCATGACGACGACCTCGGTCGCGCCGGCAGCGCGCGCACCGCGCACGGCTGCGTTGATCTCCTCCGTGTAGAGGCGCCGAGCCTCCTGGTAGAGGGGGAGGTCGCCGCCGACCTGGCCGCGCCTGACGATGCCGGCGACGCCTTCGATGTCGCTGATCACGTGGACACGCACGCCGGGAGACTAGTCTCCGCGCGTGGACACCGGTCTCAGCGGCAAGCGCGTGCTCGTCACCGGCGCATCCGGCGGCATCGGCTCCGAGTGCGCCCGTGCGTTCGCCGCCGAGGGCGCGCGCGTGCTCATCCACTACCACCATGGCCGCGAACGGGCGGAGGCCCTGGCGGACGAGCTCGGCGGCGCCCCGATCGCGGGCGCCGACCTCACCGACGAGTCCGAGGTCGAGTGTCTGTTCACGCGCGCGCGCGAGGAGCTCGGCGGCCTCGACGTGTGCGCCGCCGTCGCCGGCGTCTGGCCGCGCGACGACGAGCCGGTGTGGCGCCTGTCGCTCGCCCGCTGGGACGAGGTGCTGCGCGCCAACCTGACCGCGACGTTCCTCACCTCGCGCGGCTTTCTCCGCGAGGTGCAACGTGCCGGATCCGGCAATCTCGTCCTCGTCGGCTCCACCGCCGGCCGCTTCGGGGAGGCCGGTCACGCCGACTACGCCGCGGCCAAGTCGGCGATCCAGGTCGGCCTGCTCCTCAGCCTGAAGAACGAGATCGTGCGCATCGCCGGCGGCGGGCGCGTGAACGCGGTCGCGCCTGGCTGGACGTACTCGCCGATGACGCGCGGCGAGCTCGACCCCGACGTCGTCGACCGCGTGACGCGGACGATGGCGCTGCGCAAGGTCGCGCTTGCGGAGGACATCGCGCGCGCCGTCGTCGTGCTCGCGTCCGACGAGTTGTCCGGTCACGTCACCGGCGAGCTCGTCACCGTCGCCGGCGGCATGGAGGGGCGAACGCTCCACTGAAACGCGAAGCGGCGCACAAGGCGCCGCTCCGAGTCCCCCTGCCGCAGAGATGATTGCCGTCAGTCCCCGGGAAGGAGTTGCTCCCTTATCGGCACCCGGGAAGCGCCGCTTGAGCGCCTAAACTGGCTCGATGAGCCGTTTCCTCGAGCGGCTGGCGAGCGGGCCGCCCATCGTGGCCGACGGCGGCATGGGGGCCGTCCTCGCGAGCGCCGTCCCCCGGATCCGCTGCCCCGAGGAGGCCAACCTGCGGGCGCCGGAGAGCGTGGTCGACGTCCACCTGGGCTACATCCGCGCCGGGGCCGATCTCATCGAGACGAACACGTTCGGAGCGAACCGGCCGAAGCTCGCAGAGCACTTTCTCGAGGACGAGTGGGAGGCGATCGTGAGCGCCGGCGTGCGGCTCGCGCGCGAGGCGCGCGACGTCGCCGGCCGTGAGATCTTCATCGCCGGGTCGATCGGCCCGGACCCGGAGCGCGCGTATGCCGACACCGCGCGTGTGCTCGAAGGACGCGGCGCCGACCTGTTCATGGTCGAGACCTTCTACGAGCTCGACGACCTGGAGGCGGCGGTGGCGGCGATCCGCTCCGTGTCGAGCCTGCCCGTCGTCGCGTTGATGACGTTCGACGCCGACGGAGAGACGATCGCGGGCGTCTCCGCGCACGAGGCGGGCGAGCGGCTGCGCGCGCTCGACATCGCCGCGTTCGGCGCCAACCACGGTGCCGGCCCTGCCGCTGCGCTGCGCGCGCTCGGCGACATGGCGAGCGAGGGCTGCGTGCTCGCCGCGCTCCCCAACGTCGGCCTCGCGAGCATGTCCGGACAGCGGATCGTCTTCCCCCACGCGACGCCGGAGTACTTCGGCGAGTTCGCCGCGCAGGCCCGTGCTCTCGGCGCCGGCATCATCGGCGGCTGCTGCGGGACGACGCCCGCGCAGATCGCGGCCATCCGCGAGGCCGTGGACGAGAACCTGGCGCCCGCGGGGTCGCTGCTCGTGCGTGAGCGGGCGCACGCGACGCGCGTGACGCCGACGAGCGAGCGCACCGAGCTCGGCCGGCTGCTCGACGACGGGACGTTCGTCGTCTCCGTCCAGCTCGATCCGCCGCTGGGCGCGAACCCGGAGGCGCTGATCGAGACGGCACGCGCCGTCCGCGACACGAACAAGGCGCAGTTCGTCGACGTAAACGACAACCCGCGCGCACGCGCGCGCATGAGCGGGATCATGGCGTCGGTCGCGATCGAGCGGTTCACCGGCGTGGAGACGATCCCGCATCTGACGCCGCGCGACATGACGCTCACCGGTCTCGAGTCGATCCTGCTCGGCGCGCATGCCGAGGGCGTGCGGAACATCCTCGCGGTCACGGGCGACCCGCCCGAGTCGGGCGACTATCCCGGGCGCGGCGGGGTGTACGAGGTGGACTCGATCGGGCTCGTCGAGCTGCTGACGGGCCTGAACCGCGGCGAGGATCATCACGGTCGCGCGATCGACGCGCCGACGTCGTTCTTCCCCGGCGTCGCCGTCAACCCGACGGCCGACGACCTCGGACTGGAGGCGGAGCGGTTCCATCGCAAGGTGGAGGCCGGGGCGCGGTTCGCGATGACGCAGCTCCTCTTCGACCTCGATCCGCTGGAGGCATTCCGCGACCGAGTCGGAGGCTGGCCGATCCCGATCCTCGTCGGCGTGTGGCCGATCCGCACGATCGAGACGCTCGTGCGCGTGCACAACGAGGCGCCGGGAATCGTCGTCCCCGAGCACGTGCAGGAGCGCTACCGGCGGGCCGGCGCGAACGCGCGTGAGGTCGGCGGCGAGCTCGGGCACGAGCTGGTCGAGCGCGCGCGGACGCTCGCGCAGGGCGTGTACGTGGTGGCGCCGTTCCGCGCGCCGATGAACGTCGTCGACTTCCTGCCGGAGCTCGATCAGCCGGCGGCGCACGAGCCGCTCGACACCGGCGCGGTCGTCGCCGAGTCGAGCACGCGCCGCACCACCGAAGCCGGGACGCCGTAACCGCCTGAGGCGTCGATGCGGGCGGCGAAGATCGTCGCCTCGACGGCGCCGCTCTCGTCGATCGCCGGCGCGCCGGAGTCGCCGTGCTCGATGTTGCCGGAGACGGCGGTGATCTCCCGCGACACGGGCCCGTTGCCGTACGCGTCCTGCGTCAGGGCGACGGCTGTGCGGCCGATGCTCGACGGCGTGTCCGTGAGCGGGCCGTCCTCGGGATAGCCGACGATGTCGGCGGACGCGCCGGGTCGCGGATCGGCGATCGGCAGCGGCGTCGCCGAGGCTGTCGGAACCCGCAGCACCGCCACGTCGTTGTGCGAGTCGAAGGCGACGACGGTGGCCGCTTGCAGGCTCGCCGTCCCTTGGATCTCGACGGTGGTGTCGTGCTCGCCGGCGACGACGTGCGCCGCGGTGACGACGAGGTCGTGCGTGGCGAACCAGCCGCTGCCCTCGATGCCGACGCCGCACGCGGTGCCGAGGACGCGCACGACGGAGATCGACGCGCGGCGCACGTGGGCGTTGCCGGCGATCTCCGGCGAGGGCACCTCGGCCGGCGGCGTGGGCCCGGTGATCGAGGGGAACGGGTCGATGCGCGCGAGCAGATTGAGCAGCTTCTTCGGCGGGACCGCCTGGTCGAGCCGGTGGACGACGGCGGACTGGAGGACGTCCCGGCGGAACTGCGTCTGCCCGGGGACGAGCAGCGCCGCCGCGCTCACGACCCACACGAAGACGACGCCCGTGGCGGCGCCGAGGACGAGGCCGCCGAACGAGTCGACGAGGCGGAACGGGGTCAGGCGGAGGCCGCCGCGGACGAAGGAGCCGGCGAGGCCCGCGACCGCCTGGAGGAGCGCGGCGCCGATCGCGGCGCCGATGAGCCCGGCCACGGGCGTCCACCCGGAGCGCGATCCTCCGCTCAGCAGGTGCGGCGCGACACGAGACCCCGCGTAGGCGCCCGCGACGAGACCGAGCAGCGAGAGCGCGCTGACGACGAGCCCGCGGCGCATCCCGCCGAGCGCGCTGATCGCGACGACGGCGAGCGCGATCCAGTCGACGAAGTTCGGCCGCACGCCGCCAGTGTCGCGGACGGGCGAGACGGCCGCGCGCTACTTGTCGGCCATCCCCTTGTAGTAGTCGTAGTTCAAGAAGAGCCGATCCTGCGGCGCGGGCGAGTCGTTGCTCGCGATCTTGAAGGCCGAGGCGGGCAACTTGATCTCGGCCGACGTCTTCGAGCCGTCGAGGGTGAGAAACGCCCCGTTCGTCGCACTGAGCGCCGGTGTCGTCTTGAACCCGAACGCGACCACCGGCTTGCCGACCGGTACCGGGTCGGGCGAGCAGTCGACCGTCCCGGCGCCCTGGACCTTGCAGTGCGGGCCGGGCTTCGTGAGCGTCACCGTCGATCCGCCGGTGACGATGAAGTTCACGTCCGTCATGCCGGGAAGCTCTGTGAAGACGACGAGCTCGTACCCGGAGCCGCTCTTGAAGATCGCACCGGAGATGTGCGCGGGCGCCGCTGCGCTCCCGGCGCTCACGCCCACGACGAGTGCGGCGAGAACAGCCGCTCCGAGCAAGGCTCTCCGTGGCATCGCGCTCCCTTCGGTGGGCGACGAGTGGACCACGCGGGAAGGACGCGGGTCAAGGCAGGCGGCTACACTGTCCCGTCCCTGGGGGCGTAGT
>JAFALP010000100.1 GCA_019234175.1 Actinomycetota bacterium
CGTGCAGCTCGCGGTCGATGGTCTCGTCGAAGATGTCCATCAGCGCCTTCACCTCGTCTTCCGAGCGCGTCCAGTTCTCGGTCGAGAACGCGTAGACCGCGAGCGAGGCGACGCCGACGTCGATCGCGGTCTCGACCACCGGTCGGAGCGCGCGCGAGCCGGCGCGGTGTCCCTCGGCGACGTCGACGCCGTGCGCCGCGGCCCAGCGCCCGTTGCCGTCCATGACGATCGCGACGGCGCGTGGGATCTCGGTGAAGACGGCGGTGGCCGTCAGACCTCCATGACTTCGGCTTCCTTGTGCTTCAGAAGCTCGTCGATCTGCTTCGTGTGGTCGTCCGTCAGCTTCTGCACCCGCTCCTCGGCGCGATGCTCGTCGTCCGCGCCGACGTCCCCGCTGTCGACGAGCTCCTTCAGGCGGCGCATCGCGTCGCGCCGGATCTCCCGCACGGCCACTCGGTGCTCCTCGGCGAGGCCGCGCACGACCTTCACCAGGTCCTTGCGCCGCTCCTCGGTGAGCTGCGGGATCGGCAGGCGGATGAGCTTCCCGTCGTTCGAGGGCGTGAGGCCGAGGTCCGATTCCTGGATCGCCTTCTCGATCGTCCGGATGGAGCCGGGGTCGAACGGCTGGATGGTGAGCATCCGCGCCTCCGGCACACCGATGGTCGCCAGCTGCTTCAGCGGCGTCTTCGTCCCGTAGTAGTCGATCTCCACGCGGTCCAGGAGCGACGCCGACGCGCGGCCGGTGCGCACGGTGTTGAACTCGGTGCGCGAGTGCTCGTCCGACTTGTTCATCCGATCCTGGGCGTCCTTGATCAGCTCGTCGACCGTTGCCATTCCACCCTCCTAGGGCGTCTCGATGACCGTACCGACCCGCTCGCCCGCGAGGACGCGCGCGATGTTCCCGTCCGCGAGCTCGAAGACGTGGATCGTCAGCTTGTTGTCCATGCAGAGCGAGAGCGCCGTCGTGTCCATGACCTTCAGGCCGCGCTCGATCGCCTCCAGGTGCGTCAGCCGCGGGATGAAGCGCGCCGCCGGGTCCGTGCGCGGGTCGCCGTCGTACACACCCGCGACGCCGTGCTTCGCCATGAGGATCGCGTCCGCGCCGATCTCGAGCGCGCGCAGCGAGGCGGCCGTGTCGGTGGTGAAGAACGGGTTGCCGGTGCCCGCCGCGAAGATGACGATGCGGCCCTTCTCCAGGTGGCGGATCGCCCTGCGCCGGATGTACGGCTCCGCCACCTCGGCCACTGCGAGCGCCGACTGGACCCGCGTGACCGCTCCGCGCCGCTCGAGGGCATCCTGCAGCGCCAGCGCGTTGAGGAGCGTCGCGAGCATGCCGGCGTAGTCGGCCGTCGCCCGCTCCATCCCTTCCGCGGCGGCGGCGAGGCCGCGGTAGAAGTTCCCGGCCCCGACGACGATGGCGACCTCGACGCCGCCCTCGCGGACGCACGCGATCTCGTCGGCGAGCGCGCGGACGACGCCGACGTCGATCCCGTAGTCGCGGTCGCCCATGAGCGCCTCGCCCGAGAGCTTCAGGAGGACGCGATGGAAGCCGCCGCCGGACGTCGCCGTCGGCGCGGTCTCGGTTTGCGGGACGCTCACCCTGCGACCGAGAACCGCTGGAACTCGAGGACCTCCGCTCCTGCGTCGGCGAGCGCCTGTCCGACCGTCTTGGAGGAGTCGTGGATCCACTCCTGCTCCAGCAGGACGTTCACCCCGAAGAACCGCTTGTTCAGCATCCCGTCGACGATCTTCTCCCGCGCCTGCTCGGGCTTGGACTGGACCTCGTCGCTGTTCGCATAGATCTCCCGCTCGGCCGAGACGATGTCGGCCGGCGCGTCCTCACGCGCGATCCACTGCGGGTTCGACCACGAGATGTGCATTGCGAGCTTGCGCGCGAACTCCGCGTCGCCGCCGCGAACCTGCAACAGGACGCCGAGCTTGTTCGCGGGCGGGTGAACGTATGCGGCGACGAGGCCGCCGTTCACCGCCTCGAAGCGGGCTGCGCCGACGACGACGATGTTCTCGCCGAGCTTCCCGGCCAGCTCCACGCGCTGCTCGTCGAGGCCGCCGGCGGCGTCGATGCCGTTCGCGTCGACGGCGTCGAGCACGCCCTTCGCGTACGCGAGGAACTCGTCGTTGTTCGAGACGGGCTCCGTCTCGCAGCCGACCGCGACCATCGTCCCCTTCTTGGCGTCGTCGGCGAGGCGATAGCCGACCTTGCCCTCGGTCGTCTCGCGGCCGGCGCGCTTCGCGGCGCTCGCCATTCCCTTCTCGCGGAGGGCGACGATGGCGGCGTCGATGTCGCCGTTCGTCTCCTGCAGCGCCTGCTTGCAGTCCATCATCCCCGCGCCGGTGCGCTCGCGGAGCTCCTTGACGAGGGAGGCGGAGATCTCAGCCGTCACTGACCGGCACCTCCTCGGCGACCTCGATCTCGGCCGTCTCCTCGACGGGCGGAAGCTCCGGCTCGGGGGCGGCCGCCTTGAAGTCCTTCGGCTGCACCTTCTGCTTGCCCGCCTCGATCGCGTTGGCGATCACCGTGGTGATGAGCGCGCACGACCGGATCGCGTCGTCGTTGCCCGGGATGACGTACTCGGCCTCGTCGGGATCGGCGTTCGTGTCGACGAGGGCGATGACGGGCAGGCCGAGCCGGCGCGCCTCGCGGACGGCGAGCTGCTCCTTCTTCAGGTCGATGATGAAGACAGCGTCCGGCTGCCGGCGCATGTCGGCGACGCCGCCGAGGTTCTGCTCGAGCTTCTCCAGCTCGCCGGCCATGGCGATGCGCTCCTTCGCCGGCAGGAGGTCGAGCTGCCCTTCCTCCTTCAGGCGGCGCATCTCGTGCAGCCGCTCGATCCGGTCGGAGATCGTCCGCCAGTTCGTGAGCAGGCCTCCGAGCCAGCGATGGTTGACGTACGGCATGCCGACGCGCTTCGCCTCGTTCTCGACGGCGTCCTGCGCCTGCTTCTTCGTGCCGACGAACAGCACGGTGCCGTTCCGCTCGGCGAGGTTGCGGACGAATGCGGCGGCCTCGTCGAGGCGCTCGCTCGTCTGCGTCAAGTCGATGATGTAGATGCCTGAGCGCTCGGTGAAGATGAAGCGCCGCATCTTCGGGTTCCAGCGTCGCGTCTGGTGGCCGAAGTGAACTCCGGCCTCCAGCAGCTCGCGCATGGAGACGACGGGCATGGTGCTCCTTCCAGTTGGTTTTCGGGGTGAAGCGCCGGCGGTGCCGCGGCGCACCGGCCTCATGGGCCGGCACCCGCGTTCGCGGACGAGCCGCCGGGGAGTGGGACGGTTAGGCCCGAAGTGTAGCGAGGGCCTCTTCGAGGTCCTCCGGCAGCGCCGATTCCACGTCGACGGGCTCGCCGGTCATGGGGTGCGGGAAGGCGAGCCGGGCCGCATGGAGGAACTGGCGATCGAGCCCGAGGTCGCCCGCGCGGCCGTACACCGGGTCGCCCGCCACCGGGAGGTCGATGGTGGCGAGGTGGACGCGGATCTGGTGGGTCCGCCCCGTCTCCAGGCGGACGCGGAGCAGTGCGTGCCGCGGGAAGAGCTCCTCCACCTCGAAGTGCGTGACCGCGTCGCGCGGCGAATCGGTGTCGAGGGAGTGCCGAAGCGCGTCGGTCCGGTCGCGGCCGATGGGCGCGTCGATCGTCCCGCGTCGCGAGCGAGGGCGGCCGCCGACGAGGGCGACGTACTCGCGCGTGAGCGCGCGGTCCTGGACGAGCTGCTGCAGGCGGCGATGCGCCTCCGGCGAGCGCGCCACGACCATGAGGCCGGAGGTGTCGCGGTCGAGCCGGTGCACGATCCCGGGCCGTTCCGGTTCGTCGCCGCCCTCGACGTCGTACGCGAGCAGGCCCTGCACGAGCGTGCCCTGCGCGTGCCCCGGCGCCGGATGGACGACGAGTCCGGCGGGCTTGTCGACGACGAGCAGGTGCTCGTCCTCGTACGGCACCGTGAGGTCCATCGCCTCGGGCTCGAGGT
>JAFALP010000246.1 GCA_019234175.1 Actinomycetota bacterium
AGGTCCACGCCACCGCGAACGTCCATCGTCGTCATGACCCCTATGGTACGCGCGATGGGGGAACGGGTGCTGACGGATGGCTCCGTGACGCTTCGACCCTGGAGCGAAGCGGATGCGCACGATCTCGTCTACTGCATCGACGGCGACGAGTCCATCGCCCTCTGGCTCGACCAGATCCCGCAGCCGTACACCTTCGCGGACGCGCTCAGCTTCATCGGCAGCACGGGCGAGACGGCCTTCGCCGTCGTCGACGCGGCGGCCGGCAGCCTCCTCGGCGGGATCGGCGTCCGCTGGAACGACGAGGCCGACGTCGCCGAGATCGGCTATTGGCTGCGGCGTGAGGCGCGCGGCCGCGGCATCACCTCGCGCGCGCTCGCGCTGGCGGCGCGGCATGCCCTCGACCGCGGCGCCGCGCGCGTGCAGCTCCGCGCCGACATCGAGAACCTCGCGTCGCGGCGCGTGGCCGAGAAGGTCGGCTTCCGTGCCGAGGGCGTGCTCCGCAGCGCGCACTGGAACGCGCGCCTCGGCCGCCGGCAGGACTGGGTGATGTACTCGCTCCTACCCGGAGAGCTCTAGGTCGGCCGCGCCCGCGCCGACCGCCTCCGCCTCGGCCGGGATCGACTCGGTGCGCAGGACGAGCGCGACGCACGCGAGCACCAGCACCGCGCCGACCCCGATCGTCCACGTGAGCTTCTCGTGCAGCACGATCGCGCCGAGGACGATGGCGACGATCGGGTTCACGTACGCGTACGTGGCGACGGTGCCGAGCGGCGCGTTGTCGAGCAGCCAGACGTACGCGGTGTAGCCGACGATCGACCCGAAGGTGACGAGGTAGAACCACCCGAAGATCGAGCGCGCGGAGAACTCGGAGAAGTGCGGGTGCGTCGCCGCGAGCCCGATCGGCAGGAGGATGGCGCCGCCGGCGAGCATCTCCAACGACGTGGCGGCAAAGGAGTCGCCGGGCATCGGCAGGCGGCTGGAGAGGAACGACCCGGTCGCCCACATCACCGACGACACGACGACGAGCAGCAGCGCCCACAGCGGCGACCCGCCGCCGGGACGCACGAGGACGGCGAGCCCGGCGAAGCCGATCAGCACGCCGACGAGCGCGGCGGCGGGAGGCCGGTCGGAGTCGACGGTGCGCAGCAGCACGACCCACAGCGGCACCGAGCCGATGATGAGCGCGCTCAGTCCGGTGGCGACGTGCCGCTCGGCGATGAAGAGGATCGCGTTCGCGCCGGGCAGCAGTGCACCGACGAGCGCGGCGGAGGCGAGCTCGACCGGCCGCACGCGGAAGACGCCGGAGCCGCGGCGCGAGGCGGTGATGCCGGCCATGAGCAGCCCCGCGGCGACGAACCGCGTCCCGACGGCGAAGAGCGGCGGGATCGTCTCCCCGGCCATCTCGATGAAGAGGTAGGTCGACCCCCAGATGAGGTAGACGGTGACGAGCGCGAACCAGACCTTCGCCCGACGGGTCACACACCCAACCTTGCCCGAACCGGCGCAGGCTGCGCGAGGGGCGTGTCGAACTCACCCGGGGTGGACGCCCGCGCGGCCGCCGCACGCTTCCTCGACTCCCCGGGGCTCTCGGCCGGGACCCGTCGCACGTACCGCAACACCGTGCACGAGTTCTGCTCGTGGCTCGAGGCACGGGGGACGAAGCTCGACGACGTGGACGTCCGCGTCCTCGTCGACTACGCCGCCGACCTCGGCAAGGCGCGGACGGGGCGGCGCCCCGGAAAGCTCGCGCCGGCGACGATCGCGCAGAAGCTCGCCGCCGTCCGTTCGTTCCTCCGCCACGCGCTCGGCCCGGCGCGCGTGCCCGACGCGGTCCTCGCACCCCGGCGCGGGCGGCGCCTGCCCGACTCGCCGCAGACGAAGGAGATCGAAAGCCTTCTCGCCGAGCTCGAGGGCGACGGTCCCGTCCCGCTTCGAAACCGCGCGCTCGTCGAGCTCGTGTACTCGGCCGGGCTGCGCAGCGCGGAAGCGGTCGCGCTCGACGTGAACGACGTCGACTTCGAGCAGGAGCTCGTGCACGTGCGCCTCGGCAAGGGCGCGAAGGACCGCGTCGTCCCACTCGGAGAGGAGGCGGCGCACTGGCTCGCCCGCTACCTCCGCGAAGGACGGCCCGAGCTGGCTCGCGGCCCCGAGAACGCGCTCTTCGTCTCCGTCCGCGGCCGCCGCCTGGACACGAGCGCGCTGCGCCGCCTCGTCCCCCACCCGCACCGGCTTCGGCATGCGTTCGCGACGCACTTGCTCGAGGGCGGCGCCGACCTC
>JAFALP010000103.1 GCA_019234175.1 Actinomycetota bacterium
GGCGTTCGGCGCCCAGACGCGGAACTCGACGAGCCCGGGCTCGCCCGGCACTGCCCCGAGCGGTCCCACCGGTCAGCGCTCGGGCGTGAGCCAGAGGATGCCGAGCGGCGGCAACGTCAGCTCCGCCGAGTAGGGCTGGCCCTGCCACGGGCAGCTCTCCGCCTCGACGCCGCCGTAGTTGCCTACGTTCGAGCCGCCGTAGAGCCCCGAGTCCGTGTTGAGCGCCTCGCGCCAGCGGCCGCCGCGCGGCAGGCCGATGCGGTAGTTGTCGCGCACGACCGGCGAGAGGTTCGCGATGCACACGAGGACACGCTCGCCGCCCTTCGAGAGGCGCATGAACGAGACGATGTTGCGGCTGACGTCGTTCGCGTCGAGCCAGCGAAATCCGTGCGGCTCGAAGTCGACCTCCCACAACGCGGGCTCGTCGCGGTAGAGGTCGTTCAGGTCGCGGACGAGCGACTGGACGCCGGCGTGCTCCGCGAACTCGAGGAGGTTCCAGTGCAGCGATCCCTCCGCACTCCACTCGTTCCACTCGCCCAGCTCGCCGCCCATGAAGAGCAGCTTCTTGCCGGGGTGCGCCCACATGTACGCGTAGAGCGCGCGCAGGTTCGCGAACTTCTGCCAGCGGTCGCCCGGCATCTTGTCGAGCAGCGAGCGCTTGCCGTGCACGACCTCGTCATGCGAGAGCGGAAGGATGAAGTTCTCGCTGAAGGCGTACAGCAGCGAGAACGTGAGCGTGTGGTGGCTGAACTGCCGGAACACGGGATCCTTCTGGAAGTACTGCAGCGTGTCGTGCATCCAGCCCATGTTCCACTTGAAGCCGAAGCCGAGGCCGCCGAGATAGGTCGGCCGCGAGACCCCGGGCCACGCCGTCGACTCCTCCGCCGCGGAGATGACGCCGGGCACGCGCGCATGGAGCGTCTCGTTCATCGTCTTCAGGAACGCGACCGACTCGAGGTCCTCGCGCCCGCCGAACTCGTTCGGGATCCACTCGCCGGCCTTGCGCGAGTAGTCGAGGTACAGCATCGACGCGACTGCGTCGACGCGGATGCCGTCGGCGTGGTGCTCGCGGAGCCAGTAGAGCGCGTTCGAAAGGAGGAAGTTCCGCACCTCGCTGCGTCCGAGGTTGAAGACGAGCGTGCCCCAGTCCGGATGTGCGCCGCGCCGCGGGTCGGCGTGCTCGTACAGATGCGTCCCGTCGAAGAGCGCGAGCGCCCAGTCGTCGCGCGGGAAGTGCGCGGGCACCCAGTCGAGGATGACGCCGACGCCTCGCTCGTGCATGCGCTCGACGAATGCGCGGAAGTCGTCGGGGTCGCCGAAGCGCGACGTCGGCGCGAAGTAGCCCGTCACCTGATAGCCCCACGAGCCGGAGAACGGATGCTCCATCACCGGCAGCAGCTCGACGTGCGTGAAGCCGAGATCGGTCACGTAGTCGGCGAGCTCGTCCGCGAGCTCGCGGTACGTGAGCGGGCGATCGCCTTCGAGGGGATTGCGCCGCCACGAGCCGAGATGCACCTCGTAGATCGACATCGGCGCGCGCAGCTGGTCGGTGCGCCCCCGCTGCTCGAGCCACGCGTCGTCGCTCCACGTGTGGGTGGAGCGAAAGACGCGCGACGCGTTGCCGGGCGGGACCTCGGCGTGAAACGCGACCGGGTCGGCCTTCAGGCGCAGCCGCCCGTCCTGCGTGCGGATCTCGAACTTGTACAGCGCGCCCGGCTCGACGTCGGGGACGAACAGCTCCCAGATCCCGGACGAGCCGAGCGAGCGCATCGGGTGCAGGCGGCCGTCCCAGGAGTTGAACTCGCCCACGACGCTGACCGCGGCCGCCGCCGGCGCCCACACCGCGAAGGCGACGCCGGTGACGCCGTCGAGCTCGCCGAGCGTCGGCAGGAACGCGTACGGGTCGCGCACGGTGAACGTGCTCCCGTTCGGGTACTCGACCTCGAGCTCGTACGCCAGCGGAAGCGTCGCCTTCGGCAGCAGCGCCTCCCAGAGACCGGCCGGGTCCTTCAGCTCCGCCTCGACGCCGGCCGGGAGCACGCGGACCGCCTGCGCCTCCGGGCGGAACGCGCGCACGACGACACCGCCGTCGTCGGCCTCGTGCGCGCCGAGAATCGAATGCGGATCCGCGCCGAGCTCAATCACGCGGGCGTCGAGGTCTGCTCGAGCAGCCGCTGGATGCCGCGCACCGGGATGCCGACCCAGTCGGGACGGTTGTCGAGCTCGTACTGCAGCTCGTACACCGCCTTCTCCAGCTCGAACACGGAGAGCAGCCGCTCGAACGCGGCCTGGCCCGACGGTAGCAGCGCGGGGTCTACGGTCTCGAAGTAGCCCTCGAGGAACCGCGCGCGGGCGCGCTCCTCCCAATCCTCGGGCGGCTCGATGTCGCGCAGCAGCGAGACGGCGCTCGCCGCGTAGGCGAACGAGCGCAGCATCCCGGCGAGGTCACGCAGGACCGAGCGCTTGCGACGCCGGTCGGCGAGCGACCGCGCCGGCTCGCCCTCGAAGTCGAGGATGACCCAGTCGTCGTCCGACCACATGGTCTGCCCGAGGTGGTAGTCGCCGTGCGTGCGGATGAACTGGCCGGCGGCGCCCGCGTACGTCATCTGCCGCAGCAGGTCGCGCACCTCCTCGCCGCGGCCGGCGATCGGCGCCACCGCTTCGTCGTCCTCGGGAAGATCGAGGAAGACGCGTGCGATCTCCTCGTCGACGGTCGCGGTCAGGAGACCGAGCGCCTCGACGCTCGGCGACTCGGGGCAGAACGCCGGGTCGTTCTTCTCCGACCCGAGCACCGTGTGCATCTCGCCCGTGACCTCGCCGAGCCGGCCGAGCCGCGCGAGGAAGCGCTCGGGCTCCTCGGCGAGCTCGTTCAGCGCGAGGTCCCAGCCGTCGAGGCCGTCGCGCACGTACTGCTGCAGGATGCCGAGCGTCGCCGTCAGCGGACCGCCGGAGTACGAGTACCAGCCTCCGAGCGCGGCGATGTTCGAGAAGCCGTGCTCGGTGAGGAAGCGAAGCATCTCCAGCTCCGGATTCAGTCCTGGCTCGAGCCGGCGGAACACCTTCAGGATGAGCTCGTCGTCGAAGACGACCGACGTGTTCGACTGCTCGGCGCCGACGTCGCGCGCGTCGATCAGCTCGCGCCCGAGCCCGGCGAAGCCGGCGACCGGGCGGAGCTCGGCGATGCCGTCGGAGCCCTGCAGCGTGAGGCCGGAGCGCATCCCGCTCACGAGCTCGCGTGCGACGCCGAAGCCGTCCTCCTCGGGAAGGAGCAGCTGGTAGATGTCGTGCGCGCCCGTGTCGTAGCGCACCTCGACGAGCGCGAGCGTGTACTGCGGGTCGGTCGTGCGCAACGCGACCGAGTCGAGGATCTGCGCGTGCGCGACCTCGCGCGACTTTGCGCCGTACCAGCGCTCGCGCACGATCTGCTCGATGAGCGTGCGCTCGTCGAAGCTCATTCCGGATGCCTCAGGCGGAACCAGAAAAACCCCCTTGGAGCGAGCGTCAACAGGTACGGCAGCTCCCCGATGGCGGGGAACCGCGTCCTGCCGAACATCTCCTCCGGGACCATACCCGCCCACCGCGAGAGGTCGAGCTGCATGGGCTGAGCCGACCGGGCGAGGTTGTGGACGCAGAGGATGACGTCGTCCTCCCACTGGCGGATGTGGGCGAAAAT
>JAFALP010000364.1 GCA_019234175.1 Actinomycetota bacterium
GCTCGTGTACGGCGACACGAACTCGACGCTCGCCGGCGCCGAGGCGGCCGGTGCGGTTCCCGTCGCCCACGTGGAGGCAGGGTTGCGCAGCGGCGACCTCTCCATGCCGGAGGAGCGCAACCGCATCGCCGTCGACGGGATGTCCGCGCTGCTCTTCGCGCCGGACGAGCGCTCGCGCGAGACGCTCGAGGCGGAAGGCGTCGAGGGCGAGATCGAGGTCGTCGGCGACGTCATGGCCGACGCGAGCTTCCGCTTCGCGCCGATCGCGCGCGAGCGGTCGGCGATCCTCGAAGCGCTCGGCCTCGCACCGCGCGCGTACGTCGTCGCGACGATCCACCGCGAGGCGAACGTGCAGCCGGAGCGGCTCGCGCGCATCGTCGACGGGCTCGGCCGCACCGCGGAGCAGATCGTCTTCCCCGCGCATCCGCGCACGCGGTCGCGACTCGGCGGGGTTCCGGCGAACGTGCGGGTGATCCACCCGCTCGGCTACCTCGACATGGCCGCGCTCTGCTCGCAGGCGCGCGTGATCGTCACCGACTCCGGCGGGCTGCAGAAGGAGGCGTACTGGTACGGCGTCGCGTGCGTGACCACGCGGCCGTCGACCGAGTGGGTGAACACGGTGGAGCTGGGCGCGAACGTCCTCGTGGACGACGATCCGGTCCGACTCGCCGCCGCAGTCGCCGCCGCGCGGATGCCCGACGGCCTCCCGCCGCTGTACGGCGACGGAGCCGCAGCGGAGCGGGTCGCAGCTACCTTTGCCCGCCGTGACGCCTGAGATCGCCATCATCGGCGCCGGCTACGTCGGCATGCCCCATGCGCAGACGTTCGCCGACGCCGGCAGGCGCGTCGTCCTCGTCGACGTCCAGCAGTCGGTGGTGGACGGGATCAACCGCGGCGAGAGCCACATCGAGGACGTCCCCTCGGCCGACCTGAAGAAGCTCGTGGACGCCGGGCTCGTCTCGGCGACCACCGATTTCGCCGTCGTCGCGGACTGCGAGGCGGTCGTGATCGCCGTCCCGACCCCGCTCTCGCCGCAGCGCGAGCCCGACCTCGGCTACGTCGAGGGGGCCTCCCGCGCGATCGCGCCGCACCTGAAGAAGGGCCACGTCGTCGTGCTCGAGTCGACGACGTACCCGGGCACGACGCGGGAGGTCGTGCAGCCGGCGCTCGAGTCGGGCAGCGGGCTGAGGGCGGGCGTGGACTTCCATCTCGCGTTCGCGCCGGAGCGCGTCGACCCGGGCCGCACCGACTGGACGACGAAGTCGACCCCGAAGGTCGTCGGCGGCATCGACGCCGAGTCGACGAAGGCGGCGGCGACGCTCTATCGCACCGCCCTCGAGAACGTGCACGAGGTCTCGACTGCGGAGGCGGCGGAGCTGACGAAGCTGCTCGAGAACATCTTCCGGTCGGTGAACATCGCGCTCGTGAACGAGCTCGCGCAGCTCTGCGACCGGATGGACATCGACGTCTGGGTGGTGATCGAGGCGGCGGCGACGAAGCCGTTCGGCTTCATGCGGTTCGAGCCCGGCCCCGGGCTCGGTGGCCATTGCATCCCGCTCGATCCGTACTACCTCGCGTGGAAGGCGCGCGAGTTCGACTTCAACACGCGCTTCGTCGAGCTCGCGGGCGAGATCAACAACAACATGCCGTACTTCTGCCGCTCGGTGATCTCGCAGGCGCTGAACCACGGCGCGCAGAAGTCCCTGAAGGGATCGAAGGTGCTCCTCGTCGGCGTCGCGTACAAGGCGGACATCGGCGACGTGCGCGAGTCGCCGGCGGAGAAGCTCCTCACGCTGCTGCGGAACGCCGGCGCCGACGTCTCCTACCACGACCCGTTCGTGGCCGAGTTCGACGGCCTCGCTTCGGTGCCGCTCGACCCGAAGGCGTACGACTGCGTCGTGATCGTGACGGCGCACTCGACGGTGGACTACGACAGACTCGTCGACGACGCGAAGCTCGTCGTCGACCTCCGCAACGCGACCGGCGCCAAGGGCACCGGATCGGACAAGGTCTTCAAGCTGTGATCGGCGTCGTCGGCCTGAACTACTGGGGGCCGAACCTCGCGCGCAACTTCGCCGAGCTGGGCGAGCTCTCGTGGATCTGCGACCTGGACGAGGAGCGGCTCGCGTCGGCCGAGGCACGGCACCCGGCCGCGACGGCGACGACGTCCTACGAGGAGCTGCTCGCCTCCGACGTCGAGGGCGTCGTGATCGCGACACCGGTGCCGACGCACTACGCGCTCGCGAAGCAG
>JAFALP010000045.1 GCA_019234175.1 Actinomycetota bacterium
CTGGAAAAGCTGTTCCTCACCCTGGCCTGAGGAGGCGCTGTCATGGCAGGACACTGGCGCATGCCCGCCGGGCTGCACGCGGCCTCGGTCCGGTTGCCCGTCGAGGGCGAGCTGCCTTCCCTGGACGGCGCGACCGGGTGGCTCAACTCGCCGCCGCTGACGCCGGATGGCCTGCGCGGGAAGGTGGTCCTGGTCAACTTCTGGACCTATACCTGCATCAACTGGCTGCGCCAGCTGCCCTACGTCCGGGCCTGGGCGCAGCGATACTCCAACCTGGGGCTGGTGGTGATCGGCGTGCACACCCCCGAGTTCGGCTTCGAGCATGACCTGGACAACGTCCGCCGGGCGGTCAAGGCCATGCGCGTCGATTACCCGGTCGCGCTCGACAACGACTACGCGACGTGGAACGCGTACTCGAACGAGTACTGGCCCGCCGACTATCTCGTGGACAAGCAGGGCGACGTGCGCGCCTTCTCGTTCGGCGAGGGCGACTACGCGAAGACGGAGGGCGAGATCCGCGAGCTGCTCGGCGTGGCCGGGCCGACGACGACGACGCCGAACCTCACGCCCACCGACGCCGCGACGCCGGAGACGTATCTCGGCCCGCAGCGGCTGGACACGAGCCGCTACGCCGGCACGAAGATCGCCGACGGGGAGCAGAAGTCGTACACGCTCGCGTCGTCGGTCCCGCAGAACTTCATCTCGTACGGGGGCAACTGGACGCTGGCCGGCCAGCGGGCGATCGCGGGGCTCGGCGCGAAGCTGGAGCTCCACTACCACGCGAAGAACGTGTACATCGTTCTCGGCGGGAAGGGCCGCGTCGGCGTGACGCACGACGGCAAGCCGCTGCCGCCCATCGACGTGAACGCCGACCGTCTCTACACGGTGCTCACGTCGAGCACGACGACCGACGGGCTGCTCGAGTTCTCGTTCCCGCCCGGCGTCGACGCCTACAGCTTCACGTTCGGCTAGCGCGCTTCAGGTCGAGCCCGGTGACGTCCCCGCCGCACGCGGCGCACGTCTGGTGCATCTCCAGCTCGGCGCCGCACGAGTGGACCCATCTCGCGTGCGTATGCTCGCTCGTCCAGCGATTGCCCCATTCCGAGAGCGCGAGCAGGATCGGCCGCAGCTCGTCGCCGGCCTGCGTGAGCGAGTACTCGTAGCGGGGCGGGCGTTCCTGGTACAGCCGCTTCTCGATCACGCCCTCCGCCTCGAGGCGGCGCAGCCGACTGGCGAGGATGTCGCGCGGGGCGCCGGTGTTCCGCTGGATGGTGTCGAACCGGTGGACGCCGAGGGAGAGCTCGCGGACCACGAGGATCGACCACTTCTCGCCGATGACGGCGAGGGAGGCGGCGATCGTGCAGGCCCGGGGGGCGGTCACCGTCGTGCTCACGGACGCAGTGTGCCACAGAGGGTTGACTTTTCCAACCCTCTAGGGTAGGTTTTTCCAACCGACCCATGCACACCCGCGTCCTCGATCTCCCGCACGGCCCCGCCATCGTCGTCCGCCCGCTGGCTTCCGGCGACGTGGACACGGTCGCCGCCGTCTTCGCGCGCCTCGGCGCGGCTTCCCGGCGAAGCCGCTTCAACGGCGCCAAGCCGTGCCTGTCCCACGCCGAGCTTGTCGAGCTCGCCACCGTGGACGGGACGCACCACGCGCTCGTCGCGTGGGTCGTGGGCGACCCGCGTCCGGCTGGGATGGCGCAGCTCGTGCGCACCGACCGCTCCACGGCGGAGATCGCCTTCGTCGTCGCGGACGTCCATCAGCAGCACGGGATCGGTTCGGCGCTGACGGCGATGCTGCTCGACGACGCGCGCGCAGCCGGCATCAGGGAGATCACCGCGCAGGCGGCGACGGACAACCGCGCTGCGCTCGCGCTCATCCGCCGCTCCGCCAAGGTCATCGACGTCCGGCTCGACGGGCCGGAGCAGTCGATCCGCGCCGCCATCGCGTAGATTCAGGACCGTGCTCGACGTGCGGTCCCTCCTCGAGGACGCCGGTCCCGGCGACCTCGACCTCTGGGCGAGGACGATCAATCCGCAGTTCGTCCGCGTCCTGCGCACGATCGGGTTCGACCGCCCGTGGGTCCGCGCGGAGGGCGCGCATCTCTACGACGCGGACGGCGTCCGCTACCTCGACATGCTCGGCGGTTTCGGGATGTACAACGTCGGCCGCAACAACCCACGCGTCCGCGATGCGCTCGTGCAGGCGCTCGGCCTCGACACGCCGGGGATGCTTGCGATGGGCGTCACGGCGCTTCCCGGTCTGCTCGCGGAACGGCTGCTCGCGCTCGCGCCGCCGCGCCTCGAGCGGTGCCTGTTCACGAGCACCGGCACCGAGGCGGTGGAGGCTGCGTTGAAGCTGGGACGCGCCGCCACGAGGCGTGCGCGGGTCATCTCCACCGACCACGCGTTCCACGGGCTCACGCTCGGGGCTCTCTCGGCGAACGGCAACGCCGAGTTCACCGATCGGTTCGGTCCGCTCCTGCCCGGCTTCGAGCGCGTCCCGTTCGGCGATCTCGACGCGCTCGAGGCGGAACTCCGCCGCGAGGACGTCGCCGTCTTCATCGTCGAGCCGATCCAGGGCAAGGGCGTGAATCTCCCGCCCGCCGGCTATCTCGAAGGCGCGCAGGCGCTGTGCCGCCGCTACGGCACGCTCCTCTGCGTCGACGAGGTGCAGACCGGGTTCGGCCGCACGGGGACGATGTTCGCGTTCGAGCACTGGGGCCTGGAGCCGGACCTCGTGCCGGTGTCGAAGTCGCTGTCGGGCGGCTACGTCCCCGTCGGCGCGCTGCTCATGTCGACGGCCGTGCACGAAGCGGTGTTCGACTCGATGGAGCACGCGGTCTCGCACGGCTCGACGTTCGCACCGAACGAGCTCGGCATGGTCGCGGGCCTCGCGACGCTGCAAGAGCTCGAGGACGAGCAGCTCGTCGAGCGGTCGGCGCGCCTCGGTGCGCGGCTCCTCGAACTGACGACGCCGTTCGTGGACGAGCTCGACGTCGTGCGCGACGTGCGCGGCCTCGGGCTCATGTGGGCGATCGAGTTCCAGGGCGACGGGATGGCGTACCGGATGCTCGAGCGCGCACAGCGCGGCCTCTTCGCGCAGCTCGTCGTCGTGCCGCTCTTCACCGACCACCACATTCTCACGCAGGTGGCCGGCCACAAGATCGCCGTCCTCAAGGTGCTGCCGCCGCTCATGCTCTCGGGTTCCGACCTGGACGAGTTCGTCGGCGCGCTGCGCGAGACGATCGAGAGCGCGCAGCACATGCCGCGCTCGTTGACGAAGTTCGCGCTGACCGCCGCTAGAGCTCGGTGAGATCGGAGTGGCGCGCGTCGAAGCACGCGCGCGCCCACCGCTCGGCGATGGCGACGATCTCCACGGCGCCGTCGTCGGACGGCATCTCGATCACGACCTGGTGAACCGACGCCTCGGCGTCCTCGCTGAACTCGTGCCGGTCCTCGGCGACGATCTCGAACAGCGGCGCGAATCGCCGCAGCTCGCGCGCGAGGTCGTCGATCTCGGCATACGTCACGTCGCGGCCGGTGAGGAGCCCGAAGTTGACGCGCACGACGAGGCCGGGCCGCTGCGGCTCGACGCGAAAGGCGACGGCGGGGTCCACTAGGCCGACCTCGGCTCCCAGCCGAACGTGTACGCGGCGACGATCACGCCGGCGACCCCCCACGCGGCGAGGACGCCGATCGACGTCCCCTGCGACCAGAACGAGTGCTGGTGCAGGTACACGGCGTCGGAGATGTTGACGAGGTACTTGAGCGGGAGCGCATCCCCGATCGCCCGCAGGAAGCCGGGGTAGTGGCGCGTCGGCCCGAAGGCCCCGGTGAGGAACGACATCGGCAGCACGATCAGGTTCACAACGGCCGAGGAGCCGTCCGAGGAGCGGATGAGCCCGGCGATGCCGACGCCCAGGGCGGCGAAGCAGAGCGAGCCGAGCACGACCATGAGGATGACGGATCCCGGCCGGCTCGGGAACGGCGTGCCGAACACCACCCGGCCGAGGACGAAGAGCACGACCGTCACCGCCGCGAACGTCAGCATCGTCGAGCACAGCGCGGCCGCCATGTATACCGGCGGGCGCAGAGGCGTCGCCCGGATGCGCTTCAGGATCCCCGCCTCGCGACGCACGACCAGCGCGATCGAGAGACCGGCGAAGCAGACTGTCGCGCACCCGTACGAGATGAGGGCGGCGAGAAGCGCGTCCGGCGCGGGAACGCCGTAGATGCGTCCGGTGTACACGGAGCCGAGGAGCACGAACAGGAGCAGCGGGAAGATGAACGTGAACACCGCCGCCTCGCGCGAGCGCCAGTACACGAGCTGCTGCGTCCTGAGCTCGTGGAGATAGAGCCTCACGCTTCGTCCGCCTCCTCGACGAGCGAGAGATAGACGTCCTCGAGCGTCGGCCGGCGCACCTCGAGCCGCTCGAGCTCCTCGCCGCGCGCCAGCGCCTCCGACGTCAGCTCGTGCAGCGCGCGCGTCGGATCGCCGGTGCGCACGAGCACCTCCTCGCCGTCGCGGCGGTAGCGGATCTCCACCTCCGTCTCCGTCGTCGTCAGCTCGCGCGGCGTGCCGATGCGGACGACGACGCCCTGGCGCATGACGGCGACGCGGTCAGCGAGCTGCTCCGCCTCGTCCAGGTAGTGCGTGGTGAGCAGCACCGTCTTCCCCAACGAGCGCAGCGAGCGGATCATCTCCCAGGCCGCGCGCCGCGCAGCCGGGTCGAAGCCCGTCGTCGGCTCGTCGAGGAAGACGAGGTCGGGATCGCCGACGAGCGCGACGCCGAGATCGAGGCGGCGTTTCTGGCCGCCGGAGAGCGTCTGCACGCGCGCGTCGCGCTTGTCCGCGAGACCGACGAGGTCGATCACCTCGTCGACGTCCCGTGGATGCTCGTAGTAGCCGGCGAAGACCCTGTGCGTCTCGCGCACCGTGAGCGTCTGCCACAGCTGCGCCTGCTGGAGGACGACGCCGATCCGCTCGCGAAAGTCGCGCCGCGGCTTCTGCGGGTCGGAGCCGAGCACCGACACCTCGCCGGCGTCGCGGCTGCGATAGCCCTCGAGGATCTCCACCGTCGTCGTCTTGCCGGCGCCGTTCGGGCCGAGCAGGCCGAAGACCTCGCCCTCCTCGATGTCGAAGTCGACGCCGCGCACCGCCTCGAGCGGCCCGTACGACTTGCGCAGGCCGCGAACCGCGATCGCCGTCACAACTCGAGGTCGAAACGTCCGGCCGGGGGAAACGACACGTCGACGCCGGCGAGCTCCTTGACGGCGATGCCGCAGTCGGGCTGGTGGCCGACCACGATGACGACGCCCCCGCGGGCGAGCGCCAACTCCCGGACCGTGTCCGGCGCCGCGCCGGGCGCGAGCCTGTCGTCCACCTCCGGCTCGCCGAACCCGAGTGCGGTGGCGGTCTGGCGCGCGCGGAGAAGCGGGCTCGTGAGCACCGCGCCGGGGTCGATCCCGTCTGCGCGCAGGCGCTCGCCGAGCCCCCGCGCCTGGTCGCGCCCGTTGGGCGTGAGCGGCCGGAGCTCGTCGGGCTCGCCCGGAGCGGCCTCGGCGTGGCGGACGATGACGAGTCGCATGGGCGGGGCGGAGGATAGTCTCGAAGCCGTGGCCACCTTTCGGTACGTCATCTGCGACGTCTTCACCGACCGGCCGCTCGAGGGCAACCAGCTCGCCGTCTTCACCGACGCGGGCGAGATCCCCGAGGAACGGCTCCAGGCGCTCGCGAAGGAGATGAACTACTCGGAGACGACGTTCGTCTATCCGCCGGAGGGCGACGGGCACGTGAAGCTGCGCATCTTCACGCCGGTGTCGGAGCTGCCGTTCGCCGGCCACCCGATTCTCGGCTCGGCGTTCGTGCTCGCCGGTCCGCTGCAGCTCACCGAGCTCCGGCTCGAGACAGGCGCAGGCATCGTGCCCGTACGCGTCGAGCGGGAGGGCTCGGCCGTCGCGTTCGGATGGATGACGCAGCCGCCGGTGTCGGCCGAGCCGTTCGACGGCCGCGACGCGCTGCTC
>JAFALP010000051.1 GCA_019234175.1 Actinomycetota bacterium
CGCGTCGAGGCGCAGACCGTCACGGCCGGCAGCAGCTACCTCTCGTCCGCGGACCCGCGCTTGCACTTCGGGCTCGGCACCGCGAACGAGGTGACGCTGCACGTGCGCTACCCGTGGGGCGCGCAGTCGACGCTCCCGGACGTGCGCGCCGATCGGATCGTGCACGTCTCCGTCCCGGCCGTGCGCGCGCCCCTCGTCCAGACGCCGGCGCCGATCATCTGCACGCCGACGGCGCACGCAGGCTCGATCGCGACGACCTGGGACGAGACCGCGGTCGATGTCCTCCGTGCCGGGAGCATGTCGGAGCCGGTGCAGGCCCGCGATCTCTTCGACCTCTCGGAAGCCATGTCCTCCGCGGCCCCGTCGCCGGAGGCCATCAGCTACGCGGCGTACCGCCTGCTGCTCTGGCAGGCGTCGTACGGCGCGAACCTCGCCGCGAACTTCGCGCTCCTGACCGCCACGATGCATTCGCTCTGCTACTCGATCGACCTCACGACGACGCGCGGGAGCTCGCCGGCCGCCCTCGGCAACCGCGTCGCCGCCGCCGCGATCGCCGCCGGGCGCACGGACGGCTCCCACGAGTCGATCCACTTCGCCGACCCCGGCTACGTCGCCGAGAACGCCCCGCTCGCGGTGAGCCAGGCGGGGACGGCCGTGCACGACGCCACGTTCTGGCAGCCGCTCTCGTACTCGCGGACGGACACGCAGACCTTCACCGACGCCCAGTGGGGCGGCGTGCGCACGTTCGCCGGGCGCGCGAGGGCCGGCAAGCCGCCGTTCGGTCTGCCGACGAGCACGGGCTACGAAGACGCCGTCATCGCGGTGCTGCGCGCCACGTCGCGCGCGGCGGCGCAACCCGTCGCGACGTCGCCGCTCTACTGGAACCGCGTCGCGACGACCGTCGCCACCGGTGACCTCACCCAGGACCTGCGCCTCTACCGCACGCTGAACGGTGCGCTCAACGACGCCGCCGTCTCGGCATGGGCGGCGAAGCGCACGTATCAGGCGCCGCGTCCCATCTCCATGATCCGCTACCTCGCGTTCAACGCACAGCTGCGGCTCGTCGCCGGGTTGACCAAGCGCGAAGGGAACACCACCCTCGTGCTGCGCTCCGGCCACTGGATCGACGGCGCGAGCTGGACGCCGCTCGCCCCGACGCCGGCGTCGCCCGGCTGGGTGAGCGAGGGCAGCGCGTTCGCGTATGCGGCGGAGACCGTGCTGAGCGCGCTCGCCGGCCACTCGTTCGCCGCGCAGGCCGAGCGTGCGGCGACCGCCGGTCTCGCCGAAGGGATCGAGACGCCGGCGGACGAGGCGGCGGGCCGCGTCGTCGGGACGAAGGTCGGGAAGCTCGCGCTGAAGAAGGGCTAGCGGCCCGACCGCGCCTGGAGGCGCCGGGCGAACGTATCGAGCGTCACCGCGAAGAGCAGCACGCCGCCGGTGACGATGTAGATCCAGCCGTTGGACACGTTCAACGTGTTCAGCCCGTTCTGGAGCGTGCCGATCAGGAGTGCGCCGAGCAGTGCGCCGCGGACCTCGCCGCGACCGCCGAAGAGGCTGACGCCGCCGATGACCGCGGACGCGATCGCGTTCAGCAGCAGGTTGCCGGGCGGGAACGTCAGCGCCACCGAGTTGACCTGCGAGGCGAAGATGATCCCGCCGATGCCCGCCATCGCGCCGGAGAGCGCGAAGACGAGCACGCGGATGCGCGGGACGCTGATGCCGGCGCGGCGCGCAGCCTCGGCGTTGCCCCCGACGGCGTAGACGTGGCGGCCGAACGTCGTCCATTTGGCGAGGAACGTCAGCGCGACGAACGCGATGATCACGAGGAGCAACGCGAGCGGAAGCCCCTCCGGCGTCTTGATGATCTTGCCGTGGTTGCAGATCGCGACCACGCCGAACGAGGCGACGGCGAGTCCGAGCGACCTCGCGCCGACGACGTACCAGTTCTGCTTCGCGATGGTCGTCCCGCGCGCGACGATCAACTTGTAGAGCACGCTGATCGGATAGAGCGCCGTGAAGATCGCAGCGATGATCCACCCGAGCCAGTGCGAGAAGATGTACAGGTCGGTGTAGTTGATCCAGCGGTCCTGGATGATGATCGTGCCGCGCTGCTCGAGCACATTCAGGATCAGGCCCTGCCAGATGAGGAACCCGCCGAGCGTGACGACGAACGACGGGACGCCGACGAAGGCGATGATCCCGCCCTGTACCGCGCCGATGCCGGCGCAGGCGAGGACCGCGATCAGCATCGCGAGGATGCCGTTCAGCTGGTGGCCGCTGCCTGGCAGCTGCAGCTCGGCGACGATGAGCGCGCCGATGCCGGCGACATAGCCGATCGACAGGTCGATCTCGCCGAGGAGCAGGACGAAGACGACGCCGTACGCGAGCATCGCCGTGCCCGCCGACTCCTGGATGAGGTTGACGAAGTTGACCGAGGTGAAGAAGTTCGTCGCCGTGAAGCCGAAGAGGACGACGACGATGATCAGGCCGACGATGATCGGCAGCGGGCCCAGGTTGCCGGTGCGGATGTCGAGCAGCACGCGCTGCCAGAGGCCGGCGAGCCCGCCCGGGAGCTGCTCGTCCTCGGTCGGCCGCGCGTGGTCGGGGCCGATGACGTCGGCGGTGGCTATGACTCCGCCCCCGCGTTCGCCGGGATGCCCGCCACCTTCGTGGGCACGCCGGCGGTGATCGCCTCGACGATGGTCTGCTGCGTCGTCGTACGGCGGTCGTAGATGCCGACGTCGCGGCCGAGACGGAGGACGGTGATGCGATCCGCCGTCTCGAACACGTCGTGGAGGTTGTGCGAGATGAGGATGACGCCGAGCCCCTGTTCGCCGAGCCGGCGCACGAGCGCGAGCACCTGCTCGGTCTGCGCCACGCCGAGGGCGGCGGTCGGCTCGTCGAGGATGACGAGCTTCGAGTTCCACATGACGGCGCGCGCGACGGCGACCGACTGACGCTGCCCGCCGGAGAGCGTCGCCACCGGCTGGCGCACGGACTTGATCGTCGTCACCGCGAGCGTCTTCAGCGTCTCATGGGTGTGCTGCTCCATCGGCGCCTCGGAGAGGATCTGCGCGCGGTTGAGCTCGCGGCCGAGGTACATGTTCTGGACGACATCGAGGTTGTCGCAGAGCGCGAGGTCCTGGTACACGACCTCGATGCCGAGACGGGCCGCATCCTTCGGCCCGTGGATGTGGACTTCCTTGCCCTCGAAGAGGATCTGACCGCTGTCGGGGGCGTGCGTGCCTGCGACGCACTTGACGAGCGTCGACTTGCCGGCGCCGTTGTCGCCGACGAGCGCCATGACCTCACCGGGGCGGACCTCGAAGTTGACGTCGGAAAGCGCCTGGACCGAGCCGAACGCTTTCGTGATGTTGCGAAGCTCGAGGAGAGGCGTATCGGTCACCGGGCGATTTCTTACCACAGAGGGAGTGGAGGCGCCCCTGGAGGGCGCCTCCACTCGACGACTCGACTACTTGCAGTACTGGGCGTACTGCCCGACGCAGACCTCGCTCTTCTTGAGCCAGCCCTGCGTGAACAGCTGCTTGTAGTTCGACTTCGTGATCCACTGGACCGGAAGCGCGAGCGTCGGCTCCTTCGCCTTACCGTTCAGGCGGAAGCCGTTCGACTTCGGCGTCTGGCCCTTGAGGAGCGCGACTGCCGCGGCAGCGGCAGCGTTGGCCTCATCCGGGACGAACTTGTAGACCGTGCCGGACTGCCAGCCGGCGAGGATGTACTGGACACCCTGGGCCGTCGTGTCCTGGCCGCTCAGCGCGACCGGCTTGAGGCCCTTCGCCTTCAGGTCGGCAACCACGGCGCCGGCGATGTTGTCGTTCGCCGCCAGGACGCCCTGGATGTTGTTGTTCGTCTTGACGAGCATCTGGTTGAAGATGGTCGCCGCGTTGTTCGCATCCCAGTCGGGGACGAACTGCTGCGGGCCCTTCTTCACCTTGCCGCTCGCGAACAGCGGGTTGAACACGGCGTCGTTGCCGCTCTTGAACCAGAACGCGTTCTGGTCCGTCTGACCGCCCCAGAGCTCGGCGATCGTCGACGACGGCTTGTACGTGCCGGCCGCCTTCATCGCGGCGATGACGCCGTTCGCCTGCGCCTCGCCGACGGCCTTGCCGTCGAACGTGACGTAGACCGAGGCGCTGCCGCCGGTGACCTGGCGGTCGTAGTCGATCGCCTTGCCGCCCTTCGACGTGAAGAGCTTCTCGATCGCCGACGCCGAGCCGTTGTCGAGCGCGGTCTCGATGACCACAGTCGCGCCGGCTGCGATGCAGGCCTGCGCCTGCGCCTTCTGCTTGAGCGGGTCGTTGAGCGCGTTGTTGATCGACGCCGACACCCCGGCCTTCTTGAAGGCGGCCGCGAGATCAGGCGCGTCGAACTGGACCCACCGCACCGAGGACTTCGTGTCCGGAAGGAGCACGCAGACCTGGACGCTCTTCGTCGGCTTCGCAGTTGCGGCCGACACGGCAACGGTCGCGATCCCGGCGCAGAGCGCGAGAATCGGGACCGCCCTGATGACAAACTTCTTCACCCTCACTTCCTCCTTGTGCGGTCATTGCACTTTCGAGCGCGCTCCGTCGCGTGCCCACCCAGCGTCCGCCTTCGGTCCGGAGCGCTCCGATACTACTCGGACAGACGAATAGTTCAAGCGCGGCGCGCCATCGTGGATCCGAGATCGAATTCCGTCACGTCGGCGCCGTAGTACGCTCGCTGCATGAAAACGAGTCTCGGAATCTGGGCGTTCGGCGCGATGGCGACGCGGTTCAATCCCGGCGGATACAAGCCGGAATTGGCCGGAATCCCGACGGCGGTCAAGGTGCACACCGCGGTCGAGGGTCTCGGCGATCTGATGGACGACTACGAGTTCCACTACCCGCAGGAGCTCAATACGGACAACTTGGCCGAGGTGAGGGACGCCCTCGCCGGCCACGGGATCTACTGCGTGGCGAGCGGGCTCCATCTGGATCCGCGCTTCGCGAAGGGCGGCTTCAGCTCCCCCGACGACGCGACCCGCAACGAGGCGCTGCGCCTGACGCGCGAGGCGATCGACCTCGCCGCCCACGTCGGGGCGCACATGATCATCTGGCCGGGGATCGAGGGCTACAACTATCCGTTCCAGACGCCGTACGCCGAGTCGTGGGCGCGCTTCATCGACGGCGTCGGCGACTCCGCCGCCTACGCGGGCGGCAAGGGCGTGACGGTGTTCCTCGAGCACAAGAACTCCGAGCCCGCGATGAAGATCCTCATGCGCAACGTCGGCATGACGCTGCACGTGATCCACACGCTGCGCACGCGCGGGATCGACAACGTCAAGGTCAACATGGACTGGCAGCACCTGATCATGAACGGCGAGAACCTCGCCGAGTACGCGGCGCTGCTCGCCGCCGACGGACTCCTCGGCCACCAGCACGCGAACTCGGGATGGGGCACGTTCGACGACGACAACATGGTCGGCGCGACCGCGTTCATGGAGACACTCGAGCTCGCGGTCGAGCTTCGCCGCGCCGGCTACGGCGACCAGGGCGAGCGGCTCGGCTTCGATCTGTATCCGTACACCGAGGACGCCGTCGGCGCGGTGAAGCGCTCGGTCCTGCAGTGGCGCTTCATCGACGGGATCGCGGCCAAGCTCGACGGCGACGCGCTGCGCGAGGCGCAGCACCGCAAGGACGCGGTGCGCGCGTACGAGCTCGTCTACGCGGCGCTCGGTGCCTGATGCGTTGATCGGCCTCGACGTCGGCACGTCCGGCGTCAAGGGCGTCGCAATCGACAAGAACGGCAAGGTGCTCGCGGTCGCGGAGGAGCCGTATCCGCTGTCGACGCCGAAGCCGGGGTGGGCGGAACAGGACCCCGAGGACTGGTGGCGCGGCGCGCGGCGCGTGATCGCGCAGCTGCCGCCGGGCCCGGTCGGCCTCGACGGGCAGATGCACGGCCTCGTCGTGCTCGGCGAGCACGACGAGGTGCTCCGTCCCGCGATCCTCTGGAACGACCAGCGCACGGGGGCCGAGTGCGAGGAGATCGAACGCCGCGTCGGGCTGCAGCGGCTCATCGAGCTGACCGGCAATCGCGCGCTTCCCGGCTTCACCGCGCCGAAGCTCCTGTGGCTGCAGCGGCACGAGCCGGACGTGCACGCGCGGATCCGGCACATCCTTCTGCCCAAGGACTATGTCCGCTTCCGCATGACCGGCGAGCGGACGATCGACGCTGCCGACGCGTCGGGAACGCTGCTCTTCGACGTCGCCAACCGGCGCTGGTCGGAGGAGGTGTGCGCGGCGATCGACGTGCCGCTCGAGTGGCTGCCGGCCGAGCACGAGTCGACCGTCATCGGCACGGCGGGCGACCAGGCCGCGGGAGCGCTCGGAGTCGGCATCGTCGCGCCCGGCGTCCTCTCCGTCGTGCTCGGGACGTCCGGCGTCGTCTTCGCGGTGCTGCCGGCGTACCAGCCGGATCCGCAGGCACGCGTGCACGTCTTCTGCCACGCAGTCCCCGGCACGTGGCACGCGATGGGCGTGATGCTGAGCGCGGCCGGATCGCTGTCGTGGTTCCGCGACGTCGTCGGGGCGAAGTACGGCGCGCTCGACGACGAGGCCGCCGCGTGGGCGCCGGGCGCGGAGGGCCTGCTCTTCGCCCCGTACCTCGCCGGCGAGCGCACGCCCCACGTGGATCCCGACGCGCGCGGCGCATTCACCGGCCTCTCACTGCGGCACGACCGCGGCGCACTGGCGCGTGCGGTGATGGAGGGCGTCGCGTTCGGGCTGCGCGACTCGCTCGAGCTGCTCCGCGACCTCGGCGTCGAGGCGACGGTCGGTCGCGTCTCCGGCGGGGGCGCCCGCAGCGAGCTGTGGGTGCGCATCGCCGCCTCGGCGCTCGGCGTCCCGCTCGAGCGCATGCAGCTCGAGGAGGGAGCGGCGTACGGCGCCGCGCTCCTCGCGGGCGTGCGCGAGGGCGTGTTCGCGGACGCGGAGGATGCCGTCGCACGCTGCGCCCGCGTGCGCGACCGCATCGAGCCGGAGTGGGACTACGAGCAGGGGTACGCCCGCTTCCGCGAGCTCTATCCGGCGTTGCGCCCGTTCGAAGGCTGAGCCGGGAGCGCGTATCCGCGCTCGAGGCGGCCGCCGGCGGTCGCGAGCTGCTGGTCCCAGGTGGGGACGTCCCAGCCGAAGGAGTCGGCGAGGCGCACGATCATGCTGAAGAGCGCGCAGACCGTGACCGCGTCGAGCAACGCCGGACGGGAGACGCCGGCCTCGTACGCCGCTTCCGCGTGCCCCGTCGTCAGCTCGTCGGGCCGGAGGGTCATCACCTCGAGGAACGCGAGGGCGGCGCGCAGCTCCGGGCGCAGCGGCGCCGTGCGCCAGTCGGCGACGACCGCTTCCCAGACCTCCTCACCGAGCGCGTACGACGCGACCGCGCCGTGGGAGCCCGTTCAGAAGGGACATTGGTTGAGGAGCGACGTGAAGGCGGCGAACAGCTCGCGCTCCCCCGCGCTCCATTCCGACGGGCCGCGCAGCGCGCGGTCGACCGCGTCGGAGAACGGGCGGCCGAACAGCTCCGGCCGGTACATCAGCGTCCTGATCACACCCGGCGCATCCGGCGGCGCGTGCTCGCCCGTGAGGACGTCGAGCCTCACCCGATCGCCTCCAGCGCGCGATCGAGGCGGCGCAGCCCCTCGCCGACCGCGGTCGCGACCGTCTGCTCGAAGATCTCGTCCTCGGTGAAGCCCTCGTCCTTCAGCGCCTGGACGTCGCCGTCGGTGACGGTGTACGCGCGGTCACGCACCTTGGCCAGATATGCAGCCATCGCGGCAGGCGGAGGAGCCGCGGCGGCTGCAAGACGGCGGAGCTCGTCCACGCCCTGATCGTATGTCTCCACTTCGTCACCGCACGCTGGTTGTTCGGTAACGCGGGAGGGCGATAGCGTCGCGGCGACACTCCGCACGAGCCGAGAGTCGACGAGCGCCCCGGACTCCGACCCGGGGCGTTCGTCTTTTCTTGGGGTCAGCCGACGAGCGAGTCGAGAAGCCCGCGGTACGACTCGAGCGGCCGCACCGTCATGTCCGGGTCCTTTCCCGCGTCGTCCCAGCGACGCAGGCGGCAGGCGGCGGACGCGTGCGGCAGCGCCTCGAAGTCCTCGATCTCCTCGTCCGACATCGGGCCGCCCTGCAGGTCGAGGCTGAGGAGCGACGCGGGCGAGAGCTCCTCGCGATACGCGGGGTCGACCGCGACGAGGTACCGCTTCGCAGCCACGTGCAGACGGATCGGCTCCGTCACCGCGGCCGGGAACCAGCGCTCGAGGAACGCGAAGCCGAGCTCCTCGTGCCGCGTGTCGATGCCGCGCTCGGCGGAGTCCTCCGGCAGGTCGGTGACGAGGTGGCCGTAGTCGTGGAGGAGCGCGGCGGCGATGAGCTCGTCGCCGGCGCCGTCGTGCTCGGCGAACGCCGCCGCCTGCAGCATGTGCTGTGCGACCGTCACCGGCTCCCCGATGTACCTCTCGTCGCCGGCGGCGGTGAAGCGGGAGAAGATCTCGTCGACCGGGCTCACGCCGCCTCCCGCTCGAGCACGGCGAGCGTGCTGAGGAGGGCGTCGCGGTCGGCGTAGCAGCCCTGCAGGCGCCGGCTGCCCTCGCCGGTGAACCCCGTGCGTCCGTGCAGGATGCGGGTGTTGTCGAAGAGCACGAGGTCGCCCGGCGCGAGCTTGAACTCGCGCTCGAGGTCGGGGCTCTCGACGGCGTCGAGCAGCGCCAGATACGCGGCATACCAGGCGGCGACGGCCGCGGGGTCGCCGACCGGGATTCCCTTGGAGCGGTTGTTCAGATGGAGGCCGGTCACCTCTCCGCGCGGGCCGACCGTGACGACGGGGACGTCCGCGAAGAGGTCGGCGGTCGCGTCGCGATACGCGAAGCGGATCGGAGTGCTCGCGAGGACGTCGAGCTGGTCGGGCCGCAGGCGCGCCGCCGCGGCGAAGCCGTCGACGAGCACGGTGTTGCCCCCGTCGACGGCCGACTCGAGGCAGTGCAGGAGCTGGAGCGTCGGCGCCGGCTCTCGATACGGGTTGTCCGTGTGCGCGCTCAGCGGCAGGGACGTGTCGGCGAGGTTGGTCGCGCCGACGGAGACGCTGACGTCGAAGACGACGCCGTAGTTCGTCTCGCGCGCGGCCCCGAACATCCGTGCGACGCGCTCGACATGGCCCGGCTCGACCGGCACGCCGTGCAGCACCGCGAACCCGAGCTCGGCTGCGTCGCGCAGCCAGTCGCGCTTGGCCGAGTCGTCGTCACGCACCGCCGCCCACTCGTGCTCCGGCAGCGCGTCGCCCCACGCCCGGATCGTGCGCGCGGGCGGCCCGCCGTTCGCCTGCATCCGAACCCACTCGAGCGGGAAGATGCTGCGATGCCCGTCCGCCCACTCGACCGAGAGCTCCCCGTCCACGACTTCGGCGGCCACCGCACGTGCGTCCGGGAGCACGCGCTTCGACTCGAACAGCCGCTGCCCGCTGACGGGATGGCGGCACTCGGCGCACGGGCACGCGTCGCGCAGCGCGAGCGGGTGCAGCTCCTCGATGACGTTCACAGGATGCGCTGCCGGATGAGCAGCGACGCGCGCTCGACCACGAGCAGGAGGACGAGCAGCACGGCGAGCTCCGTCGTCGCCTGCTGGTACTGGAACAGCTGCAATGAGTCGTAGAGCAGGAAGCCGAGGCCGCCGCCGCCGATGGCGCCGAGATAGAGCACGGAGCGCACGTTCGTATCGAGCCGGTAGAGCGCGAGCCCGGTGAAGGTGGCGGCGATCCCGGGGAGGATGGCGTGGACGAACACCTGCGTGCGCGACGCACCGGCGACGCGGAGCGCGTCGACGGGGCCCATGTCCATGTCCTCGACCGCTTCCGAGAAGAGCTTGCCGAGCACGCCGACCGTATGCGCTGCGATCGCGAGGACGACCGAGAAGGGGCCGAGCCCGACGGCGACGAGGAAGATGAGCGCGAAGACGAAGTCCGGGATCGCGCGAGTGACGCCGATGATGAGGCGCGCGCCTTCGTAGGCGAGCCGGTGCGGCGAGATGTTGCGGGCCGCGAACGGCACGAGGAGCAGCGAGAAGACGATGGCGACGGCGGTGCCGAGCAGCGCCGTGTCGAACGTGAGGATCGACGCGCGGATGGAGTCGCTGAGGACGCTTCCGCTCGGCGGGACGGCGCGCTGCAACAGGTTGACGGTGTTGTGGAAGCCGCTGAAGAGCGCGGAGATGGAAACCTGCGTGTCCTGCCACGCATGGACGAAGAGCGCGATGAGCGCCGCGGCCACCACGAGCCCGACGACCCGCGAGCGGACGCTGTGCGGCCGCGCGAAGGTCATCGTCGTCTCGGTCACGCCGCAGCCGCCTCGTACAGCGCGGTGATGCGCTCCTGGTCGAGCGTGTTCGGCGGCGCGTCGAAGACGATCTCGCCCTTGACGATCCCGATCAGCCTGTCGGCGTAGCGGAACGCGAGCTCGGGCTGATGGAGGACGGTGAGGACGGCGAGGCCCTCCACCCGCGCGATCTCGGCGAGGAGGACGAGCACCTCCTCGGCCGCGCGCGGGTCGAGGCTCGCGACCGGCTCGTCCGCGAGGACGAGCTGGGCGCGCTGGCAGAGGGCGCGGGCGATGGCGACGCGCTGCGCCTGTCCGCCGGAGAGCGTGTCGGCGCGTTTCCACGCGAACTCGGCGAGACCGACGCGCGCGAGCGAGGCGTGCGCGCGCTCCGCGAGCTCGTCCGGAAACGTGCGCGCGGAGAAGGAGCGGTAGAACGGCAGCTCCCCGAGCGCGCCGTATGCGACATTCTCGATGGCGCTGCGCCTGCGCACGAGCAGCACCTGCTGGAACACCATCGCCGCACGCCGGCGCGCCTCGCGCAGGCTGCGGCCGCGCGCCGAGCGCAGATCGACGCCGCACAGCTCGATGCTGCCGGAGTCAGCCTCGATCAACCGCACGACACAGCGCAGGAACGTGGATTTGCCGCTGCCGTTCGCGCCGAGCACGACCGTCAGCTCGCCGGGCCACACGTCGAGGTCGATCCCCTTCAGGATCTCCTGGCCGCCCGCGAAGCTCTTGCGGAGCCCGCGGACGGTCAGCGCCGGGACGGCGCCCGGCGGCCGCGTCGTGAATGCGAACGCGGTCGCCGGTGCCGTGGTCGTCTCGGACTGATTGCTCAGCCGATGTCCTTGATGCCGAGATGCTCGAGGTTCACGATCGAGCGGATCGTGTTGTACATCGAGTCCGTACCCGGGATCATCGGGCCGGAGTCGACGCCGAGCTCGGTGTCGACGAGCTTCAGCTGAGCGGTGGTCAGCTTCAGCAGCGCGGTCTTGAACGCCGCCTTGAACGCCGGCGACAAGTCGCCGCGCACGGTGATCGGATCGTTCGGGATCGGATCGGACTTCCAGATCTCGCGGTACTGCGACGCGTCGAACTGCCCCGCGGCAGCGGCGGTCGCCTGCTGCTGGCTGTTCACCTCGGCCGCATCCACCTTGCCGTTCGTGAGCGCGAGCAGCGACTGCGGGTGGCCGCCGGCGAACTGGATCTTCACGTCCGAGTTGGGGTTGAGACCGGCCTTGAGGAGTGCGTAGCGCGGATAGAGGTTCCCCGACGTCGAAGCGGGATCGGAGAACGCGATCGTCTTGCCCTTCAGCTGCGCGACCGTGGTGATCGGCGAGCTCTTCGGGACCCAGAGGCCGGCGGTGTACGTGACCGGCTTGTGGTTCTTCGTGCCGAACACCGCGACCGGCTGCGCGTTCGCGAGCTTCGCGGCGAAGATGTAGCCGAGCGGGCCGAACTCGCCGACGTCGAGCTGCTTCGCCCGCATCGCCTCGACCTCGGCCGTGTAGTTGTTGGTGACGATCAGCTTGACGGGGCAGCCGAGGTTCGTCTGCAGCGCCTTCGTCAGCGCCTCGTAGGCGCCGGTGAACTTGGAGCCGCTGTCGTAGGGCTCGACGCCGAACCGCACCTGCCCGTTCGGGCAGACGTTCGACGGGGCGGCCGCGGCGCCAACCGCGGCGACCGCCGCACACGCGACCGCGCCCGCGAGGGCGAGCACACGGGTCGTCTTCATTCCTTCCTCCTGTTCCGCAATGGGTCGACGTGGTGACGCTACGGCGGCCCGGAGGGCGATTGGGTTACAGCCCCATGACGATCCTGCAGCAAGGTTGCATCAACGTGTCCATACACGTTCTTCCCGTCCGCAAAGGGTTCTAGGATGCCGGCGACGCCAGCGCTTTATCCTGTATAGACATGTCAGCACTCGCCGTCGAACCTCCCCACCACCGCCGCATCGCCGAGGCGCTGCGGCGCGCGATCCGGAACGGCGTCTATCCCCGCGGCGCCCAGCTGCCGTCCGAGCGGGAGCTGGCGGAGGACTTCGCGGTGTCGCGGGGCACGATCCGCCACGCCCTCGCCACGCTGCGGGCGGAGGGCGTGATCGCCTCGCGGAAGGGCGTCCGCGGCGTCGTCCTCGCAGAGCCGCGCACGCAGAGCTTCTCGGAGCTCCTCAGCTTCTCCGCCTGGGCGCGCTCGCTGGGCGAGATGCCGTCGGGCCGGGTGGTCGAGCTCGTCCGCCGCTACGCCGACGCCGACGACGCGCGCCGCCTCGACCTCGTCGAGGGCGACCCGGTCTTCTCGCTCGTCCGCGTGCGGATGCTGGGCGAGGCGCCGGCGATGATCGAGCGGACGACGTTCGTCGAGGACGTCGGCCGGCTCGTCGCGGCGATCGACCTGGAGGCGGACTCCATCTACGCGAAGCTCGCGGAACGCGGCGTCGCATTCGCGCAGGCCCGCCACACGATCTCCGCCATCGCAGCCGACGAGGAGGACGCGCGTCTGCTCGGGATCGAGCCGGGAACGCCGCTCCTGCGTCAGATCCGCCGGACGACGTCGCCCGACGGCATCCCGCTCGAGTGGTCGGACGACCGTTACGTCGGCGACGCGGTGTCGTTCGTGCTCGAGAACAGCGCCGGATCGCGCAACGCAGCTCGTGTGAGGACGCATGGCGGCGACGACTGAGCTTCCGACCCAGCCGGCGATCGAGCTCTGGCTCGAGCTCGCCACGCCGGATCCGTTCCTCGTCTACGACGCGATGCGCGAGAGCGGCATCGCCGACGTCCGCAAGGTCGGCGTGCTCTGCACCGATCCTGCACACGTCGCCGCCGCGCGCGCGTCCGGCGCGGGAGCGGTCGTGGGCGTCGGCGATCTGCACGCTCTCGCCGCCGCGGCGCCGGATGCGATCGCGACGCGCGACGAGCTCGAGGCCCTGATCGCCGAGCGCTACGGGCCGGAGGGCTCGCAGCGCCGGCTCGTGCTCCTCAACCCGGGCCCGGCGCTGACCACGGACGCGGTGAAGCGCGCCGCCGCAGGCGCGGACATGTGCCACCGCGAGCCCGAGTACCGGCAGCTCGACCGCCGCGTGCGCGACAAGCTCCGCGCCGTCGCCGGGATCGGGGCCGATCGCGCCATCGCCCTCCTCTCCGGCTCCGGGACGGCGGCGAACGAGACGGCCCTGCGCGCATCGGTGCGGCCGGGACGGCGACTCGCCGTCGTCGTCAACGGCGTCTACGGCGAACGGCTGCTGGCGAGCGCGAGCCGCGCCGGGATCGAGACGGTCCCGATCGCCGCCCCGTGGACGGAGCCGGTCGATCCTGCGCATGTGCAGGCAGCGCTCACCGTGGAGCTCGACGTCGACACGCTCGCGATCGTCCACCACGAGACGACGACGGGTCTGCTCAACCCGCTCGCCGAGCTCGCGGCCATCGCCGCCGACGCCGGCGTGCTCACCGTCGTCGACGCCATCTCCTCGTTCGGGATCGAGGAGGTCGACGTGGCCACGCTCGACTTCATGACGTGCAGCTCGAACAAGGGCCTGCACGGACTCCCGGGAGCCGCGTTCGTGGTCGTCTCGCCTGCCGCCGCGCGCCGCGCGCGGAGCGTGCAGCCGACATCGGTGGCGCTCGACCTCTGCACGTATCTCGACGGCGAGGCGAATGCGTCGCCGCCCTTCACTCCCGCGATTCCCGCGCTCGCGTCCCTCGACGTCGCGCTCGACCGTGTGCTCGCCGAAGGCGTGGACGGACGCCGCGTGCGCTACGCAGAGCGGTGCGAGATCCTCGACGAGGCGTTCGAGCGGCTCGGGCTCGAGCAGCTCATCGAGCCGGCGTCGCGGTCGCATTCCATCCGGTCGCTGCGGCTTCCCGACGGCGTCTCGTTCGCGGCGCTGCA
>JAFALP010000194.1 GCA_019234175.1 Actinomycetota bacterium
CGCGCCTCGGTCGCGCCCGGTCGCGGCTGGCTCGCCACCGACCTGCTCCCGAGCCTGATCAAGGAGCGCGCGGACGACGGGCTGATCGTCCACGGCCCGGTGGTCATGCCGGTCGACGACCAGGCGGTGGTGCGCTTTGCGCGCGCGAGCCGGATGCGGTCGCGGCGCACACAGCGTGGCCACAGCGTGGCTTAACGCCCGCACAACACATGCTGGCTACGGTGGGCCGGTGATCGAGGCGCTGGCCCTCACGAAGGACTACGGGGACAAACGGGCCGTCGACGGCCTGACCTTCACGGTCAAGCCCGGTCACGTCACCGGCTTCCTCGGGCCGAACGGCTCCGGCAAGTCCACGACGATGCGCCTCATCCTCGGGCTCGACGCCGCCACGAGCGGCGACGTCACCGTCAACGGCAAGCATTTCCGCGACCACAAGGCGCCGCTGCACGAGGTCGGCGCCCTGCTCGAGGCGCGCTCCGTCCATACCGGCCGTTCCGCCTACAACCATCTTCTCGCCCTTGCGCAGACGCACGGGATCGGCAAGACGCGCGTCCAGGAGCTGATCGACCTCGTCGGCCTGCACGACGTCGCCCGCAAGCGCGTCGGCAGCTTCTCGCTCGGCATGGGGCAACGGCTCGGCATCGCGGCCGCGCTCCTCGGCGACCCGCACACGCTGCTCCTCGACGAGCCCGTGAACGGCCTCGATCCCGAGGGGATCCACTGGATCCGCACGCTGCTGAAGCAGCTCGCCGCCGAGGGCAGGGCGGTCTTCGTCTCGTCGCATCTGATGAGCGAGATGGCCGTGACCGCCGATCACCTCATCGTCATCGGCCGCGGCAAGCTGATCGCGGACACGAGCGTGGACGAGTTCGTCCGCCGCGCGTCCGGCGCGATCGTCCGCGTGCGCTCGCCGCAGGCGACCGCGCTGCGCGACCTCGTCGTCGGGCCGGACGTGAAGGTGGAGAGCGAGGACGGCGCGCTCGAGATCTCCGGCATGTCGCCGGAGCAGGTCGGCGACCTCGCCGCCGCGAACGGCATCACCCTGCACGAGCTCACGCTCGTGCAGGCCTCGCTCGAGGAGGCGTTCATGGAGTTGACGCGCGACGACGTCGAGTTCAAGGCGGCAGCGGCGTGAGCGCCGCGGCACCCGCGATCCCGCGGCTCGAGAAGGTCGGGCGCGTCACGCAGGCGCGCGTGATCCTCTCGGAGTGGACGAAGCTCTACTCGCTGCGGTCCACGCGGTGGTCGCTCTTCGCCGCCGTCCTGCTGACGATCGGCCTGCCGGCGATCTTCGCCGCGGTCACCAATTCGCACTGGGCGCACATGAGCCCGCACGATCGCGCCGACCGGCATCCGCTCGACATCGCCCTCGCCGGCGTCAACCTGTCGCAGCTCGCGATCGGCGTGCTCGGAGTCCTCGTCATCACCGGCGAGTACGCGACGGGGATGATCCGCTCCTCGTTCATCGCCGTGCCGAAGCGGCTGCCGGTGCTGTGGGCGAAGATCGTCGTCTTCGCGTCGGTGGTGTTCGCGCTCATGCTCCCGTCGGTGCTCATCGCCTTCTGGGTGAGCCAGTCGATCCTGCACAAGATCCCGCAGCTGCAGACGTCGCTTTCGGCGCACGGCGTGCTTCGCTCGGTCGCGGGGGGAGCGCTCTACCTCGTGCTCTTCGGCATCTTCTGCCTCGCGTTCGGCGCCATCGTCCGCAACACGGCGGGAGGCATCGCGTCGTTCGTCGCCCTCTTCTTCGTCATCCCGCCGCTGCTCAACGTCTTCCCCACGAGCTGGCAGAACGCGATCAACCCGTGGATCCCGAACAGCGCGTTCCGCTCGATCTTCCAGCTGACGCACGGGAGCCACAGCCTGTCGCCGTGGGGCGGTCTCGCGGTCTCGCTCGGCTACACCGCCTTCGCCGTCGGCGTCGCCGCGGTCCTGCTCGTCCGCCGCGACGCCTAGCGGCGAAGGAAGGCGTCGACGGCGCGGGCGCAGCGGCGTCCCTCGTCGATCGCCCACACGATGAGCGACTGGCCGCGGCGCGCGTCGCCGGCGGCGAACACACCCGGCACCGACGTCTCGAACTCGGCCGCATCGACGTTGCCGCGTGCGTCGCGTGCGATGCCGAGCGCGTCGAGGAGCGGCGCCTCCGGTCCGACGAAGCCCATCGCCAGCAGCACGAGCTGCGCCGGGTGCGACTCCTCCATGTCGGCGTTCCGCGTCCAGTGGATCTGCTGCACGCTGCCGTTGCCGGAGAGCCCGGTGGTGGTGATGGCGAAGCTGCGGTCGCCGCCCTCCTTCAACGCATAGGACGTGCGCAGTTTCATCGGCCACAGCGGCCATGGCGTCAGGTCGTCCGGCCGCGACGCGGGCGGCTCGCCGAGGAGCTCGATCTGCGTCACCGAGGCCGCCCCCTCGCGGTGCGCGCTCGCGACGCAGTCGGCGCCGGTGTCGCCGCCGCCGACGACGATCACGTGCCGGCCGGTCGCCGAGATGGCCGGCTCGCCGCCGCCGGCGACGTGGCGGTTGCGTCCGTACAGGTACTCCATGGCGAAGTGCACGCCGCCGAGCTCGCGGCCGGGAACGGGAAGGTCGCGCGGGATGCGCGAGCCGGTGGCCAGCACGGTCGCGTCGAAGCCCTCGAGCGGCCCGTCCACGTCGATGCCGAGATGGAACTCCACGCCCTCGTCGCGAAGCTGCTGCACGCGGCGCTCGACCACGCGCTTCTCGATCTTGAAGTCGGGGACGCCGAAACGGAGGAGCCCGCCGGCGGCCTCGTCGCGCTCGAGCACGACGACGGAATGGCCCGCGCGGTTCAGCTGCTGTGCGCACGCGAGCCCCGCCGGCCCCGAGCCGACGACGGCGACGCGCTTCCCGGTCCGCTGCGCGGGCGGCCGCGGCGCGATCCAGCCCTCGTCCCAGCCGCGGTCGACGATGGCGAGCTCGATCTGCTTGATCGTGACCGCGTTGCCCTCCTCGATCTCCAGCACGCAGGCGGCTTCGCACGGCGCGGGGCAGAGCCGGCCGGTGAACTCGGGGAAGTTGTTCGTGCGGTGGAGCTGCTCGAGCGCCTCCTCGAACCGGTCGCGGTAGACGAGGTCGTTCCAGTCCGGGATGAGATTCCCGAGCGGGCAGCCGCTGTGGCAGAAGGGGACGCCGCACTCCATGCAGCGCGCGCCCTGCTCGCGCAGCTCGACGAGCGGCAGCGTGCGGACGAACTCGCGGTGGTCGCCGACGCGCTCGCCTGGCGTACGCTCGGGCGTCTCCGCGCGGCCGATCTTCAGAAAGGCGCCGAGCTCGCCCATTACGCAGCCGCCCCTTCCGTCTCCCGGATGAGGAAGCCTTCGCCGCCGGACGACATAGCGCCGTCGGCGAGCGCGCGGCGGTACTCGTGCGGCATGACCTTCACGATGGCGCGGAAGTCGACGTCCACCGTCGACCCGGTGCGGGCGCGATGCTCGTCGACGAGGGCGCGGACGATGCGCGCGTCCGTGGGCTCGAGCCGCTCGAGCGCGACCATCTCGTGGTTGCAGCGTTCCGCGAAGCCGCCGTCGAGGTCGAGGACGTAGGCGATGCCGCCGCTCATCCCGGCGGCGAAGTTGCGGCCGGTCAGGCCGAGGACGACGACGATCCCGCCGGTCATGTACTCGCAGCCGTGGTCGCCGACGCCTTCGACGACGACACTCGCCCCCGAGTTGCGGACGGCGAAGCGCTCGCCGACGAGACCGCGGAAGAACGCGCGGCCGCTCGTCGCGCCGTACAGGATCGTGTTCCCGGCGATGACGTTCTGCTCTGGCACGAAGCCGGCGCCCTCGGGCGGCCGCAGCGCGAGCACGCCGCCGGACAGTCCCTTGCCGACGTAGTCGTTCGCGTCGCCGTACAGCGTCAGCTCGATCCCGTCCGCGAGCCACGCGCCGAACGACTGGCCGGCCGAGCCGTGGAACGTCAGCCGCTGCGGCAGCGCGCCGTGCACGACCGCGTGGTGGGAGAGGATTCCGCCGACCGTCCGGTTCACGTTCCGGATCGGGAACTCGCCCTCCTCGACGCC
>JAFALP010000294.1 GCA_019234175.1 Actinomycetota bacterium
TCCGTCACCGAGACGAAGACCTGCATCACGCCGCTGCCCGCGTAGTGGTGCGTCGGCGAAGGTCCCGTGCCGGTCGTACCGTCGCCGAACGACCAGACGTAGGAGAGCCCGTTCGTGTCGGAGGAGCCGTTCAGGGTCACCGACGGCTGGCCGAAGTGGAACGTCCCGGCACCGGCGGGCGTCGCGGACGGCCGCCCCACCGACAGCGCCGATTTCGAGACGACCGCGAAGGCTTGCTGCACCTGCGGCGCCGGCAGGTAGTCGGCGTTGCCGGTCTGGTTCGCGTCGACCGCGCACGTGCCGATTCCGATGAAGCTCACGGTCGACCCGCTCAGCGAGCACACGGCGCTCGACGACGGGTCGATCGAGAACGCCGCCGGCAGCCCGGAGCTCGTCGAGGCCGTCACCGAGTACGTCGGTCCGCCGGCCGTCGCGTTGCTTGGTGCTGTCGAGGTGAACGAGATGGTCTGCGCGCGGGCGAACCGCGTCGGGACGAACGGCTTGGCGTTTCCGACCTGCACCGTCGTCGCGGGCGATGTGCCGGTGTTCCCGGCGGCGTCGGTCACGGTCACGGTCGCGGTCATCGAGCCGGTCTGCGTGAACGTGTAGCTCGGCGCGGCAGAGGTGCTCGAGCCGCCGTCGCCGAAGCGCCACTGATAGGTGGGGAAGAACGTGTCCGGGACGCCGTTCAACGTGACGACGGGGGCGGAGAACTGCGCCGGCGCACCGAACGTCACCTGGCTCGGGTCGACCGTGGGCGCAGCGACGTTCAGCGTTCCCGATTCGCTCACGGTCACCCCGACGGGGGGCGAGACTGCGCTCGCGCCCGTGCTCTGGTCGGTGACCCTGACCGTCACCTTGTAGATCGCAGACGACGTCGGCCCCAGACACCCACCTGTCGGCTGGCACGCGTACGTGTGCGAGATGCTCGAGGAGCCCGTCGGCTGCTGCGCGCTGCCGTCGCCGAAGTCCCACTGGTAGGTCAGCGGGCCCGCGTCGGGACTGCCGTTCAGCGAGACCGACCGGACCGAGAACTGCGCGGGTTGCCCGACGAGTGGAATGCCGGGCGAGAAGGTCGGCTGCGCCACGGTCATGCCGTTCGCCGAGTTCACCTGGACGAGCAGCGTCTGCGACGACGCCGTCGTTCCGTGCGAGGCGCCCGCCGGCTTGTCGGTGACCGACACCGCGACCGCGTACGTCCCGGGTTGGCGGTAGGAGTAGACGGGTGCCGGCAACGTGCTCGATCCGCCGTCGCCGAAGCTCCACCGGTACGTGAGGGCGTTCGGGTCCGGCGCGCCGTTCAGAGTCGCACCGGTGGTGAACGTGAGCGGCATGCCTGCGACCACACCGGTCGTCGCAGCCGTCGCCGGCGACACCGCGGGCGTCGCAACCGTGAGCGTCGGCGGGGTCACCGTGACGGAGACCGGCGCGGACATTCCGTAGCCGCCGCCCTGGTCGACGACGCTGACCGAGGCCGCGAAGCTGCCGCCCTCGCCGAAGACGTGCGTCGCAGTCGGCGTCGTAGTCGACACGGGCGGGGTTCCGTCGCCGAAGTCCCACTCGTACTGGAGCGGCGGTGCGAACGACGGCGCGCCCGCGGCGGCCGTCACCGCCGCGGGCAGGGAGAAGGTGACCGCCGCAGTGCCGGCAGCGACGACTGCGGGCGCCGCGACCGGTGTCGGGACGACGAGCGTCGGCGCCTTGGGCGTATCGACGCTGATCGCCCAGCCGGACGGACACGAGAACCAGTTCTGTCCGGAGTCGTCCGGTTTGGTCGGGTCGACGAACCACGACACACCCGGCACGGCGTTCGGGAGGATGAAGACAGCGGCCCTCGATGTGTCTGCGATCTGGCCCGCGTTCAACGTCACCGGCTGGAACGGGCGCTTGTCGCCGGCGGCGTAGTTGACGTCGCCGCCGACGCAGGAGATCTGCATTCCCGCCACGGCGCCCTGCTCCGCAGGCGTGATGCCGGCGAGCCGGAGGATCGCCTCCGCGTCGATCCCCTGCGGCCCGGACACGAAGGGAAACTGGGGCGGCACTCCGCCCGGAATGCTCGCGACGGAATGGTCGATCGCCGCGCACGTGAACGCCGGGATCGTCGTCGACACGGCGCTGTGGGTGAACGTGAACGTGACGGGCCCGTCCGAGCCCACACCCGGAACCTGCGTGACCGCCTGGCAGTTCCACGGAAACGCGCGCGCCCCGTCGGACGGAACGAGAAACAGACCGGCGACGACCCCAAGGAACACCCCGAACCGCAGCAGCCGTTGCCGGCGCAGGCCCGCGCGGATCACTTCTTCTTCACGAACACGAGCGAGCCGTCGGGGAGCTGGTACACCGTCCCGACACTCTTCCCGTTCCGGACCATCACCTTCGTCGTGCTCGGCGTGATCGGAACGACCTGCTGCTTCTTGCTCACCTTCGTCGCCTGCTGCTTCGTCGTCGGCACGGCTGCCTTCTGGATGAGCAGGTGGGTCAGGTTGTGCGCTTCGAGCGCTGCGATCAGGAACGCAACCGCGAGCACGATCCCGAGGTCGAACATGTTCACGAGGCCGTCGAGGGGATCGCCGGCGCGGTCGGAGCGCATGTTCGCGCGCGGCCGGACGAAGCCACTCCTCAAACGAGCTCTCCTTCGAGCACCTTCTCGTGTTCGATCATCTTCACCGACGAGAGATCGATCTGCGCGGCGGGGTCGAGGAACGTCGCGATGACCTCGAGGTCGGAGAGATCCTGCGCATACAGCCGGTCGCGCACGAGCGAGATCGCGAATGCGGTCGCCCCGATCAACAGTCCGAGCACCGTGACGCTGAAAGCGACACGCAGATTCGATGTCAGCTGCGCCGTGTTCCCACTCGCGAGCCCGCTCAGGGCGGGCGAAAGCGGGATCAGCGTCCCCATCAGGCCGAGCGCAGGCCCGAACCTGACCAGCACCCGCGTCCGTTCCAGCCGCCGCATCGAGCGCAAGTCGAAATCCGCGAGGCACTTCGCCATCGAGCTCGAGGCCTGCGGCCCCGAACGCGCACTCGCGATGAGCTCACGTACCGCGAGCGGCATCGATGCACTCGAGGCGACGAAATCGAGCGCGCGCTCCGCACGCTCGACGTTTCCCTGATCGAGCGCCGCTCTCGCCGCCCTGGCGTTCCCCTGCAACACGAGCGGACTGCGACTGCGGCGGCGATACAACTCGACTGCGAACGACCCCAACTCGGCGAGCACCAGCAGCAGCGCAAAGAGGGTCGCGATGAGCACGGGGTAGCGAAGCAGGTTCGCCACGTGGAACACGATGTTCTCGATCTGAGACCCCGACATCTACGCGTCACCCTCTCCCCGGTTCGCCGCACCCAGCCTAGTGCGAGTGCCGCCGCGCGGCAACCACACCCTTCATCTCCCCCCGCGCGGCCTCGTTCGCGCAGGGTGCAAGTGGGCCATGCGACGGAGGGAAACGTGATGTGCAGGCTCGCGACGAAGGGCTCGGCGGCTCTTCCGGAAGAGCCGCCGAGCCTGTTGCCTGAAGACCTAGTGGTACAGAGTGCCGAGGTTGTTCGCCACGCTGTCGACCGGCAGCGCAATCAGCCGCGCATGCTGTGCGTACACCTGCATGTCACCGGCTCCGACGACTCGGCAGCGCAACGTGGCGGATCCGGTCTGGGTGGCCGCTCCGGTCGTCGACGAGCCGATGAGGCTGGTGAGCGCCATGAAGCTCAGGTTCGCGATGTTGCTTCCCTTCGCGCCGGTGAAGTTCGCCTCTGCAACGTCCGGCGGTTCGTTCGGGACGCTGAGTAGGCAGGAAACGGACGAAGGAGATGCCGTGTAGTAGCTGCGCAAGCCGACGCGCGCGAAGACTGCGTAGGAAGCGCCGGCGTTGAGGGTCAGCGTGCCCAGACTCGTCCAGTTCCCGACGGGCACGGTGTCGGCCTGGAAGCCGATCGGCGTCGCGGTGTTGAGAATCGCCTCCGTGGCGGCGACCGACGTCAGCGCCGAAGCCTGTTGTGGATTGAGCAGGCCGCCGACGAGCAAGGCGGCCGCGGAACCGACGACTGCTGCGAGAACGAGGAGCAGTGTCGTTCGCCGTCCCGAGATGGTGCGGATCATTGGTGTTCTCCCTCCTGCTCGATGTCCTGTTGAGGGAAAACCTCCCACCGCTGCTTGAGAAAGTCGTCAGGGGTTCGTACGCCCGTTGCGAACGTTGGTGGAGAAACTGCACGGTCAGTCTATGAACTCAACGGAATGTCGCTCGGCGAGGTACACCCGACGTTCGCGGTATTCGCGGATCGCCGCCTGCCTGTTCGCTACGCCGTACTTGCCAAGGACAGCAGAGATGTGGGCGCGTACTGTCGCCTGCTCGATTGCGAGGCGTCGTGCGATTTCGGCGGTGCTGAAGTGATGAGAGAGGTGCTCCATCACCTGCGCCTCACGGCGCGTCAACAATGCGTCCGGAGCGCTTCCGCGCTCCTCGTCGACTCTTCTGCGCATCGCTCGGAAGTCCCGTAGGAGCCGCGCGACCATCTGGCCTGAAAGAAGCGCCTCGCCGTCGAGGACCCGCCAGAGCTCCCCTGGCAATTGCTCGAGACGGCCGTCCAGCTCGAAGTAACCGACGGCGCCGGCGTCGATCGCGCCGATCATGTCGGGCTGACCAGGTTCGGCAACGACGACGACCTTCGAGTGCGGCACCATCACACCGATGGCCGCTGCCGCCGCGGTACGGTGCTGCGGCTGCTCGAAAGCGACCAGACAGAGGTCGGGCTGCAGGTGCATCGCAGCCTCGGTCGCGGAGGCGGCGTCGCTCGGCTCCGCACAGACATAGAAGCCGCTTTGGGTGAGCACCCGCCGGGCAGCAGACCGAAGGCGCTCCGCGTCTGCAGCCACGAGAACGGAGGCCGCGCGTGACTGCGAAGTCCCGCCGGAGCGAGGAGGCCTCCGCTCAGCGCCAGGGCTCTTTCCCCGTGAACCGTGCGCGCCCGACACTATCGCATGAATAGTTACTCATACATCCTCGTCGTCGTGAAAACTTTTCGTAAACGACTTGCCGCGCGCTGGAATGCCGCGTCGCGCGCTGAGCGGCGCATGAACCTCAGGCCCAGCCGCCCGCGAGCCTGCTTGCTGCGGAGGCACGGGAGCGGACCGAGCCGACAGCGGCCGAGGGCGGCTCCGAGAGTCACCGAGTCGCCGTCCGGCGGTTGTACGCGGAGCGGTCGGACCCGCGCGAGCGCTCGTTGCGAGGCTGAACGAGATCGGGTCGTAGCGGCGGGCGAGCGCCTGCACTTCCAGGTAGTACGTGCCGGCGGCGGCGGCCGTGAAGACGAGCAGCCGGCCTCGCGCTGTCGCGAGCGAGCGGGCGACCTCGCGTTCAGCTTCGCCTCGTCGCAGATCGCGGGCGCGCGTCCCCGGCTGCCAGAGCAGCAGCGTCGCATCCGTCGGGTTCGACAGTCGTAGGGATGCGAGAAGGCGCTCGCCGCGACGAAGCTTGACGGCGAAGACGTCCAAGGGGTCGTCCCAGTAGTCGAGGGTGGCCTGAATGACCCGTGGAGGCTCGATGAGCTCTGCGCGTGAACCGGGGGCGTCTCCCACCGTGAGACGATCCGGCGGGGGGACTTGTTCGTCTGCGAGCGCGGTGAGCGCTGCGTCGATGTTCAGATATCCCCAACCGCTGTAGGCGTCGCGGCCCTTGCTGCAGAGCGCGCAGCCCGTTTTCGCGGTCGCGTCCGCGGCGGTCCGTTCGAGCAACCAGATCACCTGGTTCGGCGCGAGTTTCGGATCTTCCCCGATCAAAAGCGCGGCGGCGGCGGACACCTGCGGTGCGGCAAACGAGGTGCCGATTGCGTCGCGGAATGCGCTCGGGCCGCAGCTCGAGTATGCAACGCCCAGGCATCTCGGGGTTGCCAGACTGACGAGGTTGCGAGGAATCGTCGAAAAGATGTCGACGCCCGGTGCGACGAGGTCGACGTAGCGCGCATCCCGGTTCGAAAAGGTGGGGACGCCTCCGCGCGGGCCGTACGCACCAACGCCGATGACGTGCGGGAGCGCCGCGGGATAGTCGGCGTAAGGCCAAGGTGTCGCCGGCGACTCGGCCCCGTTTCCGACCGCCGCGACGACAACAGCACCTTTGCGATACGCGTAGTCGATCGCCGCCTGCTCTTGTTCGGAATAGGTATCGAGCTGCTGGTTGACCGGATCGCGAACGCCCCCGAGGCTGAGGTTGATCACCCGTGCGCCGTTGTCGGCGGCCCATCTGATTGCCGCGACCTCGCCCGCAAGTGAGACCGAGGCGCTCGCCTCGACGACCTTCGCGATCAGGAGCTTCGCGTTGAACGCGAGACCTGAGATGCCTGCGCCAGCCGCGGCGATTTCGCCTGCGACCATCGTTCCGTGCCCGTCGGTGTCCTGCTTCCACGACCCACCGACGAAGCTGCGGCCGCCGGCGATTCGGTCTGCGAAATCGGGGTGGCCGTAGTCGATCCCCGAGTCGATGATCGCGACGCGAACCGGGGCGAGAACTGGTCTCGCCGGCCAGAAGTCCCACGCCTTGTCAGCGCTCAGGTACCACTGCTCGGCGGCGTACGGTGCCTGGTTGCCGAAGGCCGAGGCGCGGGTCGCCGCGAACAGCGCTGCGAGCGCTGCAGCCAGCAACAGAGGCGACGCCGGCTGCCTCCTCAACCCGGTGCCACCGAGCTCGGGGAGTGCGTCGCCGTGGGATTCCTGCCCAACCGCCAATGTGCACCGACAAGTCCTGCTCCGAGCCAGAAGATGGCATCGCGTGGGGCGCCGGCGACGTTCGATTGGCCGGTCCAAAGTCCCGCGACCAACACGATCCAGAGCAGGCCGACGGCCCCATACGCGGCCCCCTCGGGCGGAGCGCGAAGACATGTCCGAGCACCGCCCACGGCCGCCACGACGAGCAGGACGAGCAGGCAGGCAAGACCGGCGAGACCGAGGTCGGCGAGGGTCTGCAAGTAGCCGTTGTCGATCGCCCACGTGTGCTGCGGCGCCGGGAAGGCCTCCGGCGGTTGGTCAGGGAACTGCCTGTGGGCCGCGGCGAGGAAGGGAGCGTAGACGTGTTCCTCGCGTATCGACTGCCAGCCTGCGCCGAACACGGGATGGGCCCGCCACACGCGGTACCCGATGTAGAGCATCAGTGTCCGCTGCGCGTACGTTTGGACGTGGCTGTGGGTCGTGCTGTTCGGTCGGGCGAGACCCACGTAACGGACGAACTGGTAGATGTCGCCGCCGCGGATCGCCGCGAGTCCGAGAGCACAGACGACCGCGATGGCGCTCAGCAACGCAAGGTCACGAACGCGCGCGGGCGATCGGCGGATGAGCAACGCGACCATGGTCACGAGAGCGGCAACCAGACCAACCTCGGACGCAAGGGCACCGCAGACGATCACGTTGATCGCGCCCGCGACGAAGGCGAGCCAGCGTGCGCGTCGTCCGAGAAAGCTGGGCGACATCAACGAGGCGGCGCCGATCGCGATCGCCGCGATTCCGAGCGAGCCGGACTGGTCGTTGCCGATGAAGGAGGGCTCCGCCTGCCATGGGGGTGAAGGATCGAAGATCCGTACACCGACGAACTGCAAGATGAGCACGAGCGCGGACAGGCAACCGGTGACGATGACGGCCGCACAGACTCGCCTGCCGGCCCGCCTGTCGGTTGCGAACGCGACGACCAAAGCGGGCGCGAGCGCTGCGTACTCTGCGTACTTGATCGCCGTCACGATGTGCGCAGACCAGGCGTAGTGCCGGTCGGCCAAGCGTGGGTAGAGGGAACCTGCAGCGATGTCGACGAGGAACGCCGCCGCCGCGAGCCAAAGCGGCCACGCGCCCCGCAAGGCGGCACGCGCGCGCCGGTTGAAATGCATCATGCCAATCGCAGCGAGGACGGCTGCCAGCACCACGACATCGGCGAGATCGATCGTGGCCGGCCCGATCGTGAAGCGCGGAAGCCAGGTCACCTTTACGAACACGAGCGCTGTCGCAACCGGCAAGAACCAGGTCGGTATCTCTACTCCGACCCATCGAGGTGGCACATGCGTCATATGAACACTTATACAGCTATACTTCTGCTGCACGGTGCAAAGCACTGAGGACATCCAGAGCCTGATCCGCCGGAACTCGCTTCTGCCAGACGAAGAGCGCGAGCAGATCATCAGCAAGCGTTTCGCAGCCCTGCCCAAGCGGCTCCTGCACGCCTTGCGGCGCTGGCCGCTCGAGACCTCCGCTGTTCTCGACATCGGATGCTCGTACGGTCATTGCCTCATCCACTTCGGGCCGTCGTCGGTGGGAGTCGACAACGTGCCCGAGCATGTCGACTTCTGTCGCTCGCTTGGCCTGGACGCGCGACTGACCGACGTCGACACAGGACTCGGCACGGTCGAAGACGGGGCCTTCGATCTGATCTGGGTCTCCGACGTCCTCGAACATCTCGATGCACCCCGTCACCTGCTCCGGGAAGCCGCGTCGAAGCTGCGGCCGGATGGGCGGCTGATCCTGTTCTGCAACGTCCTCCCGAGGTCGCGCGTCGCACGGCGACTCTTCCAAGGCCATGGCTGGTTCGACGCCGACGTGCACCACTACCAGTTCACTGTCGAAACCGCCCGCCATTTGCTGAACCACGCCGGCTTAGCCGTCGAGCAAATCGTCCCGCACGGATTGCCTTCATCGCTCAGCGGGCTCGAGAGGCCGCTCACGCCGTTCGTCCCAGTCGTGTTCATCGAAGCCCGTCCCGACGCCGAACTCCTCACCCGCGCCCTCGCCGCGGAGAGAAGAAACAAGCCACCCGTGCAGGCGACGGTCTCGCTGCCTCAGACCGTCACCGCAGAACGTAGACCACTACAACAAGCGCCGCGCAGACCAGCGCGAACAGGCTGATCGAAAACAGGATCCGGCTTTCCGCCGAAGGTGAGGCCTCGTAACTTCCGCCGGAGTCGGGCGTGGTCGGATTCATGTCGGGCGGCTCGTTCATGCCGCAGCTTGCAGGGGTTCGAGACCCTTGGCAATGGCGAGCATCGTCTCGTTCGAGAGCGAGTCGCGCAGCGTGTTGACCACCCAATACGACGCCCCGCTCGTGTTGAGCACGGCCATGTGGAGATGCGACCCGGAGTAATAGAGCGAGAATGAGCGGCCGCCGATCGTGTGTTCGAAGCTGCGGTCAGCGAGTATCGGCGCCTGCGTGAAGTTCGTCTCCTCGATGCCCCAGTACTCGTTGCCGGCGGTGCGGTAGACAAGCCGGATCGCTTTCTTTCCTTTCGCGATCCAGTAGAGACGCGCCGCAACATCGCCGCAGCAGGTGTCGGGCGAGGAGTTCTGCTCGAGCACCGTCGGCAGCTCGAGCTTGAATGGAACCTTCTTCGTCAGCGGCTGCAACAACGGCACACTTGTCGCCGGCTCGTAACGGACAACGGGCGGCTGACGTGTTGGGGCCGTGGACTGAGTCGTGACGCTTAGCGCATCGTGGAAGGTCGTTCCAAGAACGACGAGAATCATCGAGCCCGGGTCGAGTGAGCGCAAGGAGTTATCGAGCGGCAGCGGTTTGACATCCGCGGGCTCGAGAAGCTTCTGCAGCGCGGCCGCGGCCGCCTTCGAGTTCACGTCCCCCGGCCGAAAATAGACCATGGTGTGGAAGTAATCCTGAACCGGCGCGTTCGGCTCAAGCCCGTGCGGGGGCTGCAGGATCACATAGTGATCCTGACCAAGGAGGTACGACGCGCTCGCCGCTGCGCCGGGAACACCGTTTCCGTTCAGCACCGTGATCGAGGTCCGCTGTGGAGCCGGTGTCTTCGACGTGATCCTCTCGCCGAGAGCCGCAGCGTTCGCGGCCTTCTGCTCACTGACGTCGGGGTTCTCGAACTGACTGACCGCCTGCTGGATCGCCGACTGTGGCGCCGACAGCTCATCCGCGCCACCGACCACGACGCTGCTCGTGTCTGCGACGTAGTTCTGCAGGATGTGCCCCGGCTTCAAGGTCGCCGCGAAGAGCGCATAACGAAGAACCGTGCCGCCGTCGAATTTGCCACCCACCTCGACGTTGTGGGTGATCGCGGAGACGAACTGCGGCAGCTGGAGGGGATCGAAGTGCGCACCGACCTGCGACTTCAGAGATCGCAAGAATTCCTGTTCACGCGCCTGCCGGAAGAAATCGTTGTCGGTGTGTCGGAAGCGGACGAAATCCAGGGCGCTGCCGCCGGTCAGCCGTTGGTACCCCGGTTGCAGGTCGATGCTGGCATAGCCGTCGCCGGGAGGGTTGTAGTAGCGGCGGTCGATGTCGAGCCAGATCCCGCCGAGATCGTTCACGATCTCCTTGAACCCGTGATACTCGACCGTTATCAGGTAGTTGATCGGCACACCGGTCAGGTGCCTGATCGTGTCCAGCGATCCGGCGGGGCCGCAGAACGCAAACGCGTAGTCGACGCGCGTCGTCTCCAACGGTGACGGACTCCTCGGGCAGTAGACGGGAACCCTGAGGTCGCGCGGTATCGAGAGGAGCGAAATCGTCCCGGTCGCCGGATCCGCGCGGACGAGCATGATCGTGTCGGACCGACCTCCCGCTGAACGCTCGATTCCTGCACGCTGATTGTCGCCGAGAAGCAGCGCGACAGCAGCCTGTCCCGGGGGAGTGACATCGAGCTGCCGCTCCGCGATCTTCATTGCGGGCGTGTGCGCCCGCACGGCGTCGACGGACTGGTGAAACCACAGATATGCGCCGCCCGCAGCCCCGAGACCGACCGCGCTGAGGAGGACGAGCAAGCTGCCGCCGAGCCTGCGCGCAACTGCGAGCGGCGTCCGCGGCGCGCGAGACGGCTGCTGGAAGTATGCGACGGCGCTCGACGGGGCGGGCGGGAAGATCGCGTGGCCGTTGTGTGCCGCCCCGGCTCCACGGCCGACGCCTCGTTTCAGTGTCGTCCGCATCCTTCGCCCGGCGCCCGGCTCGGACGCTAACACATGATGGTTCGTTCAGAAGTTCACATTCCGTGAAGCACGCACAAGGACGTTGTGAATCAGCCCATGGTCAGAAGGACCACCTTGACCACCAAGAGCAAGGCGGCGAGCGTGACGTAGGCGCGGAGGACGACGAGCCCGAACATTCGGGCGCGCGTTCGTTCCGGCTGCGGCAGACTCTCGAGGCGAGGCATCGTCCAATCCAGCCGTGACCCGCGCAGAGGCTGCCCGGTCGGCTTGCGGCCGCGACGGCTGACCGCGAGGACGACAAGCAGACCAAGGCAACCTGCCGCCGTCAACCCAACGAGTAGGAGTTCTGCGGGAACCCCGGGTACGA
>JAFALP010000431.1 GCA_019234175.1 Actinomycetota bacterium
CAGCTCCGGCCGCACCCATTTCAGCTGCAGCTCCTTGTCGTTCCACGTCACCTCGCGGCCGTTCATGAACTCGTGCACCATCGTGAGCGCGGCCTCGAAGTCGGCGACCTTCATCGGCTGCCGGCCGATGTAGCGCACCGCCGAGTCGCCGCGGCCGACCCCCATCACCATGCGGCCGTCGGACAGGTCGTGCAGCGTCGCATACGAGCTCGCGAGCACCGTCGGGTCGCGGGTGGCCGGGTTGGTGACGAAGTGGCCGAGCTTGATCTTGGACGTCTCGCGCGCCGCGACGGCGAGCGTCGGGATCGACTCCTGCCAGAGGACGTGCGAGTCGTACGTCCACGCGTACTCGAATCCGTGGCGCTCGGCGAGCTGGATGAGCTCCAGCCAGCGCGTCCACGGCGGATCGGGCAGCACGGTGACGCCGAAGCTGATCATGCTGTCGCAACATACCGCGGCGTGGCGAGCGAGGCGAGCGCGGCCAAGACGCCGACCACCACGAAGCCGATGCGGCCGTTGCCAGGCAGCGAGAACGTCAGGCCGACGAGCGGCGTGCCGGCGACGATGACGAGCGACGCCCACGCGTTCACGAACCCGACGGCGGCGCCGGGAGCCTCCGGCCTGTCGGCGGCAGCGCCTGTGAACGCCATCGCGAACGGGACGCCGGCAGCGAGGCCGACGACCGCGGCGGCGACGAAGAGGGCCACAATCGGAAGCGGCAGCGCGAGCACGACGATGCCGGCGCCGCCGACGACGAGGCTCGTTGCCACCCAGCGCGACGCATCCGCGCGCCGCAGGAGTGTGCCGCCGCCGGCACGCGTGAAGAAGCCGAGCAGCAGCGTGAGCGAGCCGGCCGCCGACGAGACGCTCTTCGAATGGCCGTGGTGCTCGAGGAGCGTCACCACCCAGTTTCCGACGATGACGTTGACGCCGAACGACATCGCGTGGATGGCGGCATAGCGGTACAGGCGCCGGTCGCGGAAGAACCCGGCCTCGAGACGGTCGCCGGCGTGGCGCGCCGTCCGGCCGGACGCGGGCGCGAGGATCATCGCCAGCGTTGCGAGCGCCACGACGACGATCGTCGTCTCGTACGGGGCGCGAAAGCCGCCGAAGACCGGGACGACCGCGAGCGCGACGCCGGGCGCGAGCACCGACGCGCCGCCGTAGACGCCGAGCAGGAACGGCGTGCCGCCGCGCGCCCGCAGGTAGTCGAGCCCGGAGACGAACGCGAGGCCGGTCCCGAAGCCGACGACGGCGCGCCCGACGAACGCGAGGCCGATGCTCGGCGAGGCGAGCGCGATCGCGTTCCCGGCGGCGATCACCGCGAGCCCGGCGAACGCCGTCGGGCGCGCGCCGAACCGGTCGGCGGTGCGGCCGCCCGGGATCTGCATCGACATGTGCACGAGGAACTGCGTCGTCGTGAGCAGGCCGATGGTGGCGAGCCCGACGCCGTATGCGTGCGACATCCGCGTCGCGACCGCACCGATCGCGGCGATGTTCCAGCCGACGGCGACACCGACTCCGATGCCGCCGATCGCTGGACGCTTGCTCAGTGGTGTGCGCGCTCGAGCACGACGACCGGGATCACGCGGTCGGTCTGCTTCTGGTACTCGTCGTAGTCGGGCCACACCTCGGCCATCTGCTTCCACAGCCGCGTGCGCTCCTCGCCCTCCGCCGTCCGCGGATGCGCGTGGAACTTCTCACCCTTGATCTGCACGCCGACGTGCGGGTTGGCGACGAGGTTGAGATACCAGTCGGGGTTGTCCGGCGTCCCGCCCTGCGACGCGACGACGACCGGGTCGCCGCCGTCGAACGTGTAGATGAGCGGAGTCGTGTACTGCTTGCCCGACTTGCGGCCCGTCGTGGTCAGCAGCAGCGTGGTCGTGCCGTTGCGCCAGTCGTGGCCTTCAGCGCCGTCGGTCTCCTGATAGCGCTGCACGTGTTCCTGTCCGAAGAGTGTCATGGGGAAAGCCTTTCCATCGTCTTTGTGGTCAAACGGTCGAGCGCCTGCACCGCCAGCTCGAGATCCGCTTCCTTGGTGTCCTCGAGCTTCGTGTGCGAGAGCCCGCGAAGCGACTGAACGAAGATCATGACGGTCGGTATTCCCGAGCGCGACACCTCGGCGGCGTCGTGCAGCGGCCCGCTCGGCAGCTTGTGCGACGTCCGGGCCACCTCGAGGATCGACTCGTCGGCGAGCCCGACGAGGCCGTCGTCGAACAGGATCGGCTCGATGTTCCAGATCCGGTCCCAGGCGACGTCGACGTTCTCCTCCTGCGCGAACCGCTCCGACGCCGCCTGCGCGTTGCTGAGCAGCTCCGCGAGCTGGTTCGCGTCGAGATGGCGCTGGTCGAGCAGCTGCTCGGCGGTCTCGACGACGGAGGTGACGATGCCGGGCTTGCACGTGACGCCGCCGCACGTGCACACCGCGCCGCCGCCGACGCGCGCGGCGATCTCGCGCAGCTCCAGCTCGAGCTTCGACGCGCCGGCCAGCGCGTCGCGGCGCTTGTCCATCGGCGTCGATCCGGCGTGCGCGGCCTGCCCCTTCCACGTGACGAGGTGGCGCTCGACGCCGAACGTGCCGAGCACGACGCCGAGCGGCAGGCCGAGCGACTCCAACACCGGGCCCTGCTCGATGTGCAGCTCGAGGTATGCGGCCGCCGTCTTCATCTCCCGGCGCGCGTCGAGCGCGGTGTCGAGGCTCACGCCGTACGCGGCGAGCGCGTCGGGGAGCGCGACGCCGTTCGCGTCGCGGCGCCGGCGGAGCTCGTCCTGGTCGTTCATCGAGCCGCAGGCCGCCGACGAGCCGAAGAGCGAGCGGCCGAAGCGCGCGCCCTCCTCGTCCGCCCAGTTGACGACGCGCAGCGTCAACGGCGGCCGACCCTCGGAGGCGACGCGGCGCATGACCTCCACCGCGGCGAGGACGTTCAGGCAGCCGTCGAGCCAACCGCCGTTCGGTACCGAGTCGATGTGGCCGCCGAGCAGCAGCGCCCGGTCCGACTCGCCCGCGACGGTGAACCACTGGTTCCCCGCCTCGTCGATCTCCTCGTTCGCGTCCGAGAGAAGCCCGCTGAGCCACGTGCGCGCGCGCTCCCACGTCTCCGTCCACGCCACTCGCTGTGCGCCGTTCTCGTTGCCGGTGAGCTCCTGCAGCTCCCTCAGTTCGCGGACGGTGCGGGACGGATCGAGAGCCACGCGGCGATCCTAAACCGTGATAAGAACTCACGGGTGGTGGCACAACTGCGTCGGGCCGCAGTCGTTCTCTTCGCCGTGCTCGCGCTCGCCGGGGCGTGGGAGCTGTACCGGTGGATCTGGACGACCACCGGATGGGGCTGGCCGTTCACCGTCGACAACACGTCGATGCCGCACCTCTGGACGATCTTCAAGGCGTTCGGCCAGCCGACGCAGGTGAACCAGCCGACGCTCATCTCCATCCTCTTCCACAAGTCGCTCTTCACCGGCAAGGAGGCGCTCGTTGGGTTCGCCGTCGGGGCGGTCGTCGGCTTCACCATCGGCGTCGTCCTCGCGCACTCGCGGCTGCTGCAGCGCGGGTTCCTGCCGTACATCGTCGCCAGCCAGACGATCCCGATCCTCGCCATCGCGCCGATGGTCGTCGTCTGGGTGAACCCGAAGCTCCCGACCGGGCTGCAGGGCTGGGGCGCGGTCGCCGTCATCGCCTCGTACCTGACGTTCTTCCCGGTTGCGATCAACACGCTGCGCGGCATGCGCTCCGCCGATCCACGTGCGCTCGAGCTGATGCGGACGTACGCGGCGAGCCCCTGGACCGTGTTGTGGAAGCTGCGCGTTCCGTCGTCGCTTCCCTACGTCTTCGCCGCGCTCAAGCTGGCGGCGACGGCGAGCGTCGTCGGCGCGATCATCGGCGAGCTTCCCTCCGGGCTGCAGGACGGGCTCGGCGGCGCGATCATCAACTTCAACCAGTACTACTCGTTCGAGCCGCAGGAGCTCTGGGCGACGAACGTCGTCGCCGCCGCGCTGGGCATCGTCTTCTTCCTCGCCGTCGTCGGCGCGGAGAAGATCATCGTGCGCCGCGCGCCGGAGAACGTCGCGTGAGCATCCACCCCGTCGTGCAGGTTCACGGCGTCACGAAGACGTTCGCACAGGGGAACGTCACCGCCCTCGAGACCATCGAGCTCGACCTCCTCCCCGGCGAGTTCGTCTCGCTCATCGGCCCTTCCGGCTGCGGCAAGTCGACGCTGCTGCGCATCATCGGCGACCTGACACCGCCCACCTCGGGCACGGTCACCGTGAACGGCAAGACGGCGAAGCAGGCGCGCACCGACGGCGACTACGGGATCGTCTTCCAGGACTCGGTGCTCTTCGACTGGCGCACGGTGGCGAAGAACATCGGCCTGCCGCTGGAGATGCTCGGCTGGGACCGCGAGAAGCGGCGCGCGCGCGTCGACCAGATGCTCGACCTCGTCGAGCTCCGCGGCTTCGCCGACCACCATCCCTGGCAGCTCTCGGGCGGCATGCAGCAGCGCGTCTCGATTGCACGCGCACTGTCGTTCGAGCCGGCGCTCCTGCTCATGGACGAGCCGTTCGGCGCGCTCGACGAGATGACGCGCGAGCGGCTCAACCTGGAGCTGCTCTCCATCTGGCAGCAGCTCGGCTCGACCGTCGTCTTCGTCACGCACTCGATCTCGGAGGCGGTCTTCCTGTCCACGCGCGTCGTCGTCATGAGCCCGCGCCCGGGACGCATCGCGGGGTTCGTCGACATCGACCTGCCGTTCCCGCGCACGGTGGACACGCGCGAGGACCCGCACTTCTTCGAGCTCGTCACGCAGGTGCGCGAGCTGCTGCGGCGGCGCGGCGAGCATCTTCTCCCCGAGGAGGAGGCGGAGCTGCTGTGAAGCGGGTGCGCGAGTGGGCGCCCGCGCTCGTCGTCTTCGTCGCGGTCATCGGCGCCTGGCAGGGTGCCATCGCCGTGTTCCACATCCAGCAGTTCCTGCTCCCGAAGCCGAGCGACATCATCAAGGCGTTCTGGACGGAGCGGCACACGCTCTGGCCGGCGGGCTGGTACACGTTCAAGGAGGCGCTGGGCGGGTTCGCGATCGGCTCGGCGCTCGGGGTCGTGTTCGCGACGGTAGTCGCCCGCTTCCGCAGCGTCGGGACGGCGATCATGCCCATCGCCATCGCGGCGAACGCGGTGCCGATCATCGCCTTCGCCCCGATCGCGGGCGCGTGGTTCGGCGAGGTCTCGCCGCACTCGAAGATGGCGATCGCCGCCGTCCTCTGCTTCCTGCCCGTGACCGTCAACACCCTCCGCGGCCTGCAGAGCGCGAACCCGCGGCAGATCGAGCTCATGCGGTCGTACGCCGCCTCCGAGATCACCATCTGGCGCCGGGTCCGCGTCCCGACGGCGCTGCCGTTCCTCTTCACCGCGCTCAAGGTGGCGAGCGTCCTCGCCATGATCGGCGCCATCGTCGGCGAGTACTTCGGCGGCGCCTTCAACGCTCTGGGCGTCCTCATCAACTCGGACGCCCAGATCTTCGACTTCGTCACCGCGTGGGCCGGGATCCTCGTCGCCTCGCTCCTGGGGCTGGCCCTGTACGGGGCGGTGGTGGGGACGGAACGGCTCGTGGTCCGCTGGGCACCTGACACGCGCGAGTAGACGCGTTAGAAATCAGCTTTGGGCAATCCGAGAGGGAGGGTTCCATGAGGAAATGGGTCGTCGGTCTCGTGGCGGCGGCGGCAGCCGCTGCTGCGGTGGCCACCGCGGGGGCGGGCGCAGCGCCGAGCTTGACGAACGTGACGCTGCAGCTGAAATGGGTGCCGCAGGCGCAGTTCGCCGGCTACTACGCGGCGCAGGATCTCGGCTACTACAAGGCGGCCGGGCTCAACGTGACGCTGAAGAACGGGGGGCCGAACATCATCCCCGAGCAGGTCGTCGCCTCCGGCCAGGCGCAGATCGGCGTCGACTGGCTGCCGAGCCTGCTGGCGGCACGTGACAAGGGCACCGACCTCGTCAACATCGCGCAGGTCTTCGCCCGGTCGGGCATGACGCAGCTGACGTGGAAGTCGTCCGGCATCACGTCGATCTCGCAGATGAAGGGCAAGAAGGTCGCGAACTGGCTCGGCGGGAACCAGTGGGAGCTCTTCGCGGCGCTGCA
>JAFALP010000203.1 GCA_019234175.1 Actinomycetota bacterium
CGGCGATGTCGCGCTCGCCGAGGCGCTCGGCGACGACGCGCGGCGCGGCGCCGTCGACGGTGAACGCGAAGGTCGGAACGCGGCCGTCCATCGTCGGCAGCCCGTACAGGGTGCAGCGCGACGGCATCCGCGCCAGGAAGCGCTCGCCGAGCGCGCGCTCCTGCGCCTGGATCGCGTCCCAGCCGAGCGAGTCGACGTACTCCACCGCGGCGACGAACCCGGCGAGCAGCTCGAACGCGAGCGTCCCCGTCTCGAAGCGGTGGTGCGCCGGCCGCACCTTGTACGTGCGCCACGACTCCGCCAGCTCGGCGCGGACGAACGCGAGCCCGAGGTGCGGGCCGAAGAACTTGTACGGCGAGCATACGAGCACGTCGACGCCGAGGGCGGCCACGTCGATGGGGCCGTGCGGCCCGTAGTGCACGGCGTCCGCCCACGCCAGCGCGCCCGCGGAGTGGGCGAGCTCGGCGACGCGACGCGCATCGACGAGCGTGCCGACGGCGTTCGACGCCAGCGGGAACGCGACGACGCGCGTGCGTTCGCCCAGCTGTGCCTCGAGGTCGGCGAGGTCGAGCGTCGTGTCGTCGGCGATGTCCGCGAACCGGACGGTGAGCCCGAGGTCCTCGGCCAGCTGCAGCCACGGCGACACGTTGCCGTCGTGGTCGAGCCGCGTGACGACGATCTCGTCGCCGGCCTGCAGCGTGCGGCCGACGGTGCGCGAGAGCGCGAAGTTGAGGGTGGTCATGTTCGCGCCGAAGTTCGCCTCCCCCGGCTTGCAGCCGAGGAACGACGCGGCCGCGAGCCGCGCCTGCTCCACGAGCGCGTCCGTGCGCCGGCTGTTTCCGAACGGGCCGCCGAGATTCGCGTTCGACTCGCGCAGATAGCCGCCGATGGCGTCGATCACCGAGTCGGGAACCTGCGTCCCGCCCGGCCCGTCGAGGAACGCCGTGCGTACCTGCAGTGCGGAGAAACGGGCGCGAACCGCCTCGACGTCGAGTGCTATGACACTCACGCCGTGACACTACCCTGTCGTCCGTGAGCACTCTCGCGCCTCCTCGCGAACGCCTCGACCGCGGCGATCGCAGCGGGACCGGCGGCGCGTGGCGCGTCATCGTGCTCAACGACGACCACAACACCTTCGACGGCGTCGCGTTCGCGCTCTCGGACGTGCTCCCCGGCGTGGACTTCCAGGCGGGAATGGCGCTCGCGAATCGGATCCACGCGAGCGGCCGGGCGATCGTGTGGTCCGGCGAGCGCGACCAGGCGGAGCTGTACTGGGAGGAGCTCGCAGGCCGCGGCCTGACGATGGCCCCGCTCGAGCGCTAGCTGACGTTCCAGTGATAGATCGGCTTCGCCGTCAGCGAGGAGCCGATGAAGCAGCCGCGCTCCGCCCACGTGAGGATGTCGTGCTCCTCCGCGCGGCCGGGCTTGGGGTCGAAGGTCACGTCGAGGGCCAGGTCGGTGCGGACGACGGCGAAGCGCCCGTCCTCCTCGCGGCGGCGCACGAGGCCCTTCGCGCTTCCGCTGACGGTCACGCCCGCGACGCCCTTCTTGCGCGCGGAGTAGTCGAGGCTCTTCGCCGTGCAGCGCAGGATGGACGCGAGCAGGAGATGCTCCGCCGACCATCTCTCCGGCGCCGCGAACGTGGAGTCGTCCTCCGTCCGCATCGTGCCGTCCGCGTCGAGCCGGACCTCGTACCCCATCTCCTTGGACGTGATCGGCACGCGCGCATGCTCGCACAGATGCCGTCCGGGCCGGACCGTACGCTGCAAGCGTGCGACGGCTGCGGTCGCTGTCCGAGGACGAGTGCTACGCCCGCTGTTACCGGGGCTGGGAGCCGACGGTCACGATCGTCAAGCTCGAGCCCCGGCGTCCGCGCTACCCGATGACCCCCTCTGGAGAGATGCTGCGGCTGATCTTCGAGGAGCGCATCGACGCGCGCGTGGACGACGAGCTCGACGACGCTGCGTAGCGCCGTTCCCGACGTCCTCGGCCCGGATCTGCGGGTCGTCTTCTGCGGGATCAATCCCGGCCGCGTGTCCGCCGCCGCGCATGCGCACTTCGCCAACCCGCGCAACGACTTCTGGCGGCTGCTGCACGCGGCCGGGTTCACGTCGCGCCTGTACGAGCCGGCGGACCAGTTCGAGCTCCTGCACGAAGGGATCGGGCTCACCAACGCGGCCGCGCGCACGACGCCCGGGTCCGGCGACCTGCGCAAGGGCGACTTCGACCGCGCGCACATCGAGCGCATCGCCTCCGACTTCGGGCCGCGCTGGATCGCGCTCGTGGGCAAGGAGGCGTACCGCGGCACGTTCGGCGAGCGGCCGGAGCTCGGCGTGCAGGAGCGGACGCTCGCGGACACGCGGCTCTTCGTCCTGCCGTCGACGTCGCCCGCGAACGCGGCGGTGCCGTGGGACGAACGCCTGCGCTGGTTTCGTCAGCTCGCCGGCTTGGCGGTCTGAGTCGTCCAGCCGAAGCCGTTCCAGTACCGCAGCAGGTCGGCGTTGCTCGGATCCGTGTACCAGCCGGCCGGCACGCTCGGGATCTGTGCAGTGGGCACCGACACGGTGCGCACCGTCGGCGTGAAGAAGAACGACGCGAGGCCCGCGAGCGCGAGGCTCGCCGAGCCGGCGATGGCGGCGTCGAGGCCCCAGCCGACATGGAAGAGCGCCTGGGTCAGCTGCGGGTAGTTCGGCAGATAGCTCGCGAGCGTCGAGGTGATGTGGTGGTGCTCGTAGAGGCCGACGGCGAGCCCGACGATGCCCGCGATCATCGCGTAGACGCCGGCGGAGGTGGTCGAGCGGCGGATGAAGACGCCGAGGCCTCCGAGGATGGCGACGAGGAGGAGGGCCTCGGCCGGATGGCGCTCGAGGTGCCAGCCGTCGAACGACACGAGGCTGAGCGCGGTCAGCCAGGGGCCGAAGACGCCGATCGCCATGGCGGCGGCGCTGAGCAAGGCCCACGCGAGGACGCCAGACTTGTGCACGTTTGCACTATCGGCTCGCGCCGACGGGCGCTTTAGCCGCGCCAGCGGTTGGTAATGGGTGTTCGCCTGTCCCGGCCGAAGGCCTTCGGCCGGAGGCGGACGCCGGGGGGCGCCTGCCGGCGCTTGTACTCGGCCCGGTCGATCATCGCCACCGCGCGCTCGACGACGTCCGGGTCGAAGCCGTCCGCGGACAGCTCCTCGAGCGAGCGGTCCTGCTCGACGTACGCCTCCAGCACCCGGTCGAGCGCGGGATAGGGAGGCAGGGAATCTTCGTCCCGCTGGTCGGCGCGGAGCTCCGCGCTCGGCGCGCGCGCGACGATCGACTCCGGGATGACGGCGAGGAACCGCGACAGGCGGAAGACATCCGTCTTGTACACGTCCTTCAGGAGCGCGAAGCCGCCTGCCATGTCGCCGTAGAGCGTCGCGTACCCGACCGAGAGCTCCGACTTGTTGCCGGTGGCGACGAGCAGCCAGCCGAACTTGTTCGACAGCGCCATGAGGAGCGTGCCGCGGATGCGCGCCTGCAGGTTCTCCTCCGTCAGGTCGGCGTCGCGGCCGGTGAACGACGGCGCGAGGGCCGCGCCGAACGACGTCGCCATGGGCTCGATCGGGATCTCGCGGAAGTCGCAGCCGAGCGCCTCGGCGAGACGGCGCGCATCCGTGCGCGTCCCTTCCGACGAGAAGCGCGACGGCATCGACACGCAGTGCACGCGACCGGCGCCGAGCGCCTCGACTGCGACGGCCGCGGTGAGCGCGGAGTCGATGCCGCCGGACACGCCGACGAGCACGTCCGTGAAGCCGTTCTTGCGCACGTAGTCGCGCAGCCCGAGCACGAGCGCTTGCCGCATCTGCTCCAGCTCGTCTGCGAACGGCGCCACCGACGGTTCGGCCTCGGCTTCGTGCTCGTGCGGCGTCCCGACGTGGATCGCGGGGACGTCGTCGAGGTCGCTGCGGTCCTTCGCCAGCGCGCGGCGCCGCGCATCGCTCAACCGCCGCGCGACCACCGACGAGAGATCGACGTCGACGACGAGCAGCGCCTCCTCGAAGCCGGGCGCGCGCGCGATCACGTCGCCCTCGTCGTCGATCACGCACGAATGCCCGTCGAAGATGAGCTCGTCCTGGCCGCCGACCATGTTGCAGAACGCGACGTATGCATTGTTGTCGCGCGCGCGCGTGCGGAACATCTCCTCGCGCTCGCGGTCCTTGCCGACGTGGAAGGGCGAGGCGGACACGTTGACGAGCAGCTGCGCGCCTGCGAGCGCGAGGTCGGTCGCCGGCGCGCCCGGCTGCCACATGTCCTCGCACACGGTGACGCCGAGGAGCGCATCGCCCTCCTCGAAGAGCGCCAGGTCGTGGCCGGGCGCGAAGTAGCGGTACTCGTCGAACACGCCGTAGTTGGGAAGGAACCGCTTCTTCACGAGCGCCTTCACCTCGCCGCCGCTGCAGACGGCGCACGCGTTGAACAGGTCGCGGTCGAGGTGCGGCGTGCCGACGAGGAGCGTCACGCCGCGCGACGCGAGCGCGATCTGCTCGAGCGAGCGCTCGGCGGCTCGGATGAAGCCGGGCCGCAGGAGCAGGTCCTCGGGCGGGTACCCGGTCACCGCCAGCTCGGGGAAGACGACGACGTCGGCGCCGGCCGTCCTCGCCTCCTCCAGCCGGCCGAGGATCAGGGCGCGGTTGCCGTCGAGGTCCCCGACGGTGGGGTCGATCTGGGCGAGCGCGAGCCTCACAGGTTTGAGACTACCAGTCGAAAACCGCTAGCGACGAAGGCGGACGGCGTTCAGATCGTCCGCGAGGATGGTGTCGATCCGGGCGCGCAGCGTCTCCGGCGGGTCGTGCTCCGCGTGCAGATAGCGGCCCGCGAGCGCGTCGAACTCGCCGCCGGCGAGTGCGTGCACGAGGCGCGGCGCCGCCTCGGGCGGCGTCCACGGGAGGTCGTCGCCGAAGGCGGACGTCATCGCCGTCCGGACGAGCCCGGGCGAGATGGAGAAGACGAAGACCTTCTTCGGCGCGAGGTCGGCGGCGAGCACCTCCGAGAAGCGGTGCACCGCCGCCTTGCTCGCCGGGTAGGCGGTGCTGCTCGGCTGCTGCCCCGGCGGAAGGTACGCCGATCCGGATGCGACGTTGACGATGCGGCCGCCGCCGCGCTCGACCATGAGCGGCGCCCACGCGCGGCAGCACATGTACACGCCGAGGACGTTCACCTCGAACACGTGCCACCACTCGTCGACGCCGGGCAGCGCCTCGCTCGGGCCGGAGATCCCGGCGTTGTTCACGAGCAGGTCGACCGCGCCGACGTCGCCGCACCACCGGGCCACGTCCTCCCGCCTGGACACGTCGCCGACGAGGGCGCTGCCGCCGATCTCCTCCGCGACCGCCTGCACCTCCGCGGCGGTGCGGCCGGTGACGGCCACCTCCATGCCGGCGCGGGCGAGCTCGCGCGCGATGTTCGCGCCGATGCCGCGCCCGCCGCCGGTGACGAGCGCCGTTCCTCGCAGCTCAGACAGCATTGGCGATCTCCTCCAGGGACTCGGGGTTCTCCAGCGTGGACAGGTCGCCGGGATCCTCGCCCAGCGCGCGGGCGCGGACGGCGCGCCGGACGATCTTCGCCGAGCGCGTCTTCGGCAGCGCGGCGACCCAGACGATCCGGTCCGGCTTGAACGCCTTGCCGAGCGCGTCCGACACGGCGTTCGCGACCACCGCCTCGTCGCGCCCCGCGCCGTTCGGCACGCAGAAGATCCACGCCACCTCGCCCTTGACCGCGTGCGGGATGCCGACCGCAGCCGCCTCGGCGACGATGCCGCTGCCGATGGCGGCCGACTCGAGCTCGGCGGGCCCGATGCGCTTGCCGGCGATGTTGAGCGTGTCGTCGCTGCGTCCGTGCAGGAACCAGTAGCCGTCCCCGTCCACGGATGCCCAGTCGCCGTGCGTCCAGACGCCGGGGAACCGCCGCCAGTACGTGTCGAGGTAGCGCTCCTCGTCGCCCCAGACGCCGCGCGTCATCCCCGGCCATGGGCGCCTGCAGACGAGCTCGCCCACCTCGCCGCGCACGGAGTTCCCGTCCGCGTCCAACACGTCCATGTCCTGGCCGAGCGCGGGGAAGCCGAGCGCGACCGGCTTCACCGGCTCCGTGATCACCGTCGTGAGGAAGCACGCGCCGACTTCCGTCCCGCCGGAGATGTTCACGATCGGCACGCGCGAACGGCCGACGTTCCGGAACAGCCATTCGTACGGGCCGGGGTTCCACGGCTCGCCCGTCGTGCAGACGGTGCGCAGCGAGGACAGGTCCGCCTGCGGCTCCCCCTTCGGGATGAGTGCGCGGATCAACGTCGGCGAGCAGCCGAGCATGGTCACGCGCTCCGACTCGATCAGCTGCCACAGCCGGTCGTCGGGCCAGTCGGGCGCGCCCTCGGCGAAGACGATCGTCGCGCCGACCGCGCCCCCGCCGACGACCGTCCACGGTCCCATGATCCAGCCCATGTCGGTGGCGAAGTGGATGCGCTCGCCCGCGTTCACGTCGGTCTGGTACGCGGCCTCGCGC
>JAFALP010000168.1 GCA_019234175.1 Actinomycetota bacterium
GTGATCCCGACGAGCAGGAACGTCACGCCGAGGCCGACGAGAGACGAGCCGTACAGGTTCCAGAACGAGTACTTGCCGCTCGTGCGGAACGCGAGCGTGATCGGCACGAACGCCGCCGCCGAGAAGGCGGTGGCGACGAAGACCGCGCGATACAGCGCGTTCATGATGTTGCCGCCGTGGCGAACGCGTGCGAACTGCACGCCGACGATCGACGCGATGATCGACACGCCGCCGATCGCGAGCGGATAGAGCCACAGGTGCTTGCCGGTGGCCGCCGCGGCACCGCTGATGCCGAGCAGCATCACTGCGACGGCTGTCACGGCGTACGTCTCGAACAGGTCGGCCGCCATGCCGGCGCAGTCGCCGACGTTGTCGCCGACGTTGTCGGCGATGACCGCCGGGTTGCGCGGGTCGTCCTCGGGGATGCCCGCCTCGATCTTCCCGACGAGGTCGGCGCCGACGTCGGCCGCCTTCGTGTAGATGCCGCCGCCGAGACGTGCGAAGACGGAGATCAGCGAGCCGCCGAACGCGAGGCCGACGAGATCCTTGATCGCCGAGTGCGGCGTGTGATGGAGCCAGCCGGTGAGCGCCCAGTAGTACCCCGCGACGCCGAGCAATCCCAGGCCGACGACGAGCAGGCCCGTCACCGAGCCGGCGCGGAACGCGACGTTCAGCGCGGGCGGCAGGCCCGAGCGCGCCGCTTCGGCGGTGCGCACGTTCGAGCGCACGGCGACGTTCATGCCGATGAAGCCCGCGGCCGCCGAGAGAGAGGCGCCGATGAGGAAACCGACCGCGGCTCCCCAGCCGAGCGAGTGGTAGAAGCCGAGCAGGAGGAACGGCGCGATCGCCACGACGGCGATCGTCGAGTACTGACGGCGCAGATACGCGGCCGCGCCCTCCTGGATGGCGCGGGCGATCTCCTGCATGCGCTCGGTGCCTGCCGGGCGGGCGAGCAGCCAGCTCGTCAGGTAGAGGCCGTAGACGATCGCGGCCGCCGCGCACAGGAGCGCGAACAGCACTGCGTGATGCTCAAACCAGCTCATTCCGAGAGGATCTCCTTGTCACAAAGTTCGCGCCGGGGACTCCCGGCGCGCGCGGGATCCTATCGGACGACCGGGCTTCGGGCGTAGAAAACCAGCAGCGAAGCGGGATCCCGCCGGAGACGCCCGGCGTACCGTTCGACCGCGTCCACGTACAAGCTCGAGGGGTTGTAGCGGAAGACCGCCGTCCGCTCCGGGCCGGCGGCGCGGAGGAACCGCGCCGCGCCGAGGATGGCCGCCTGCGGGTCGTGGACGTTCCCGCGGCCGTACTCGGCCCAGGTCGAGGACATGAACTGCATCGGGCCCTGCGCCCCGTCGACGCTCGCCTCGCGGAAGCGGCCGAAGTCGGACTCGACGTAGTTGATCGCCGCGAGCACCTGCCAGGCGACACCGCTCGCTCGCTGCGCCTCGACATACAGCGCTTCCAGGCGGAGGACGGGAAGCGCGGCACCCAGGCGGACCGGCGGCCCGGGCTTGTTCGAGCGGAGGCCGAGGAGGTCGCGGCGAGCAGCCACGTCGTCCTCGACGTCGCGCGCGAGCGTGCGCGGAAGCTTGGCGAGCACGCCCCGCTCGAGGCGCGGATCGCGGGCGAGCCGGAGCTCGATGCGCTGCTCCGCATCCGCTGCCCGGACGACCGCGGCCGGTGTCGCGCCGGCGCCCTTCCACGTCGCGATGCCGCGCTGCAGCGCGAGATCGGCGGCGGCGAGCGCGGCGGCGACCGTCAACCGGCGATGCGCTCGCCGGCGGCGACCTGCTCGGCGAAGATCTGCTCCATCGTGGCGCCCTCGAAATGGCGGGCGATCTGCCGCTCGGCCGCGTTCCGCTCTGGGATCGCGAGCCAGGGAGTCGTCCCGAGCTCGTCGGCAACGGGCCGCACCCAGTCGAGCAGCTGCTCTAGGCGAGCGCGTGCCGGGATCGACTCCTCGCGCTCGAAGTCGATGAGCTCGCCGGACATCCCCCACCGGATCGCGCGCCAGAGGTTCTCCTCGAGCAGCCGGTTCGGCCACGACGGCAGCGGCTCGCCCTCGTCCAGCGCGCGCGCGATGCGCGCGGCGAGCGAATAGGTGAGCGCCGCGAGCGACCGCGACTCGCCGAGCTCGGGCTGCGCGTCGCAGATGCGGATCTCCACGGTCGGGAACGCGAGATGCGGCCGAACGCTCCACCACACCTGCGTGTGCTCGGTGACCGAGCCGGTCGCATACAGGAAGCGGATGTACGACTCCCACTCGTCCCAGCCGGCGAACGCGTCGGGGATGCCGCAGCGTGGGAACATCCGGGTGAAGATCTCCGTCCGTGCGGAGTGGAGGTGCGTGAAGACGCCCTCGACGAACGGCGAGCTCGCGGACAGCGCAAGCAGCTCCGGCAGGTAGTTGCGAAGCGCGCTCGCGACGCGGACGGCGCGATCCGGCCCGTTGATGCCGACGTGCACGTGCAGGCCGAAGGTGTTATTGCGCCAGACGACGTAGCGGAGGAGCTCGTCGTTGCGGCGGTAGTGCGGCGTGTCGATGATGCGCTGTTCCTGCCACGGGCTCCACGGATGGGTCCCGGTGGACGCGAGCGTGAGACCGAGCGACTCGACGACGCCGCGCAGCTGGGCGCGGCGCTCTCCCACCTTCTCCGCAGCCTCCGCGAAGCTCTCGCACCGGCCCGTGCGCACCTCGGCCTCCGAGGCGATCAGCTCGCCGGCGAGATGCGGCTCGAGCTCGGTGGCGCGCGCGGCCGCCTGGACGTCCTCGAAGCGGTTGACGAGGTCGAGCGTCGACGGATCGAGGAGGGCGAACTCCTCCTCGATCGCCAGCGTGAAGTCGGCAACCTCCTCGAAGCCCGCCTTCGACGCCGCCAGAAGCTCCTCGTAGCCGACCTTCTGCTCGTCGCCCACTACAGAAAAGGTAGTAGCAGACGCTCCGCGACGCGAGACCAGCTCCAGTTCCGCTCGACGGCGCGCCGCGCGGCGAGGCCGAGATCGGCTCGCTCGCCGGGCGGAAGGGCGAGCAGCTCGCGAAGACGGTCGCGCAGCGCGTCCGCGTCTCCGTTGGGGAACGAGGTGAGCCGCTCGAGCCCGGCGGGGTACTCGGCGGCGACACCGGCCGCGATCTCGGCGAGGCCGGAGTGGTCGGCCACGACCGGCGGGAGTCCGGCGGCGGCCGCCTCGGCTGCGACCATGCCGAACGCCTCGGGGAAGACCGACGGCGTCACCGACACGTCGCACAGCGGCAGGAGGTGCACGAGGTGTCGGTGCTCGAGCGCGCCGGTGAAGAGCGTGCGCGGCGGCGCGATCGACTCGAGCGTCTCGCGGTAGTCGCCGAAGCCGACGACGACCGCGCGCGCATCGATCCCGTCGAGCGCGTCGAACAGGACTTGCACGCCCTTGTTCTCGATGAGCTTGCCGACGTAGACGACCGTCGGCTCGTCGCGCGCGAAGGCTCGCTCGAAGCGCTCGGCATTGCCCGGGTCGGGGTGGCGCTCGTCTCCGTCCCGGGGGTCCTCCTCCGCCGCCGCGATCAGTCCTGCGAACGCGCGCAGGCGGTCCTCCGGCCGGAACTCGTCGACGTCGACCCCCGGCGGCACGACGTGCACCCGGTCGACATGGCCGACGACCTCCTCGAGCACGGCGCGGATGTGCTCGGAGCCGACGAAGACGGCCTCCGCCCCAGCGAGCGTCTCCGCCCCCCACCGCTCCCGATCCGGCCGTCCGCGCATCGAGTACTCGAGCTCGGACCCATGCGCCTTCACCGCGTAGCGGGCGCCGGTCGCGGCGGCGACCGGCGCGCCGAGCAGAACGTGGTTCGCGAACACGAGGTCGGCGGGAAGCAGCCCGCGGACGGCGGCGGCGTTCGCCTCGACGTACCGCGCGCGCTCCTCCCGGGTGAAGTCCTGCAGCAGCCGCGCGTCGAGACCCTCGTACCGGTCGAGGACGAACACCGGGAGGAGGTCGTCCGGCAGATCCGGGACGACCACGCGTGCGCTGCCGACGTCGTACCGCTCCGGGTGCCGTTCCTGGCAGACGATCGTGACGTCGTGGCCCGCGTCGCTCCACTCGCGGGCAAGCGCCCGCGTGTACACGTTCGAGCCCGTACCTCCCAGGAGGTACCCGTGCCAGATGACGATTCTCAGGTCAGGTGGAAGTAGAGCGCATAGAGCAGCTCCACGGCCGGGTTCGACGTGTGCACGGTCACGTCGGCGGGCGTCTCGAGAAGCGCCTCGGAGTAGTTGAAGATGATCTTCACGCCGCAGCCGACGAGATCGTCGGCCGCCTTCTGCGCGGCGGCAGCAGGAACGGCGAGGACTCCGACGATGATGTTCTTGTCGTGCACCGACTCGTTGAGCTGCGCGTACTCGCTCACGGCCACGTGCCCGATCGGCCGGCCGACCTTTTCAGGGTCGGTGTCGAAGACGGCGGCGATGTTGATGCCGTGCTCGGCGAAGATCGGCGAGCTGGCGATTGCCTGGCCGAGGCGGCCGGCGCCGACGAGCGCGATGTTGTGCTGCCCCTGGGTGCGGAGAATCTTCCGGATCTCGCCCAGCAGGGAGTCGATGTTGTAGCCGACCCCGCGCTTGCCGAACTTCCCGAACGCGGACAGATCGCGCCGGATCTGGGTGGCGTTGATGTTCGTGTACTCGGCGATCTCCTGCGAGGAGATCCGCATCTTTCCCATCTTGCGCGCCTGCGTCAGCACCTGGAGGTACCGCGACAGGCGAGCGGCGACGCCCACCGTCAGGCGATCCGCCACACCATCCTCCTCGCCGAAGCTTGTAACAGCGGAAGGTGTTCTAGCAGGCCGGACTACCGGCCCGCTTGTGCAACCGCTCGGCGGAAGGCGTCCGGCTGGACGTAATACGTGAACCGGCGGCGGCCGTCGATCTCGATGACCGGCAGCCACTGCCGGTACTCGGCCTCGAGCGCGGGGTCGCCGGTGATGTCCACCTCGCGGAGCTCGAAGCCCAGCTCTCCGCGGAGCCCCGCGACGACGCCGCGGGCGCGCTCGCAGAGATGGCACCCCTCGGCGTGGTAGAGGACGACCTCGGCTACGGGTAGATGCCCCGCGTGACGGTCGCCTCCGCGACCCGCTGCACGGCGAGGCCGTAGGCGGCGACGCGCATCGGCATCTCGCGGCGCTGCGCCGTCTCCCAGGTCTCGTCGAAGGCGCGGCTCATGATGTCGTTCAGCTTCGCGTTCACCTCGACCTCCTTCCAGAAGTACTCCTGGAGGCCCTGAACCCATTCGAAGTAGGAGACGACGACGCCGCCCGCGTTTGCGAGCACGTCGGGAAGGATGAGCACGCCGCGCTCCTCGAGGATCGCGTCCGCGGCAGGCGTCACCGGGCCGTTCGCGCCCTCGCAGATGATCGAGGCCTTCACGCGGTCGGCGTTCGCGTCGGTGATGACCTGCTCGAGTGCGCACGGCGCGAGCACGTCGACGTCGAGCAGGAGCAGCTCGTCGTTCGTGATCTGCTCGGCGTCGCGCAGTCCCGCAAGCGTGTGGTTCTCGCGCTTGTGCGCGAACGCCGCCGGGACGTCGATGCCCTTGGGGTTGTAGAGCGCGACCGTCGAGTCGGAGATGGCGACGACCTTCGCGCCCTCCTCGTGCAGGAACTTGGCGAGGAAGCTGCCGACGTTGCCGAAGCCCTGGACGGCGACGCGCATGCCGGTGAGCGAGCGGTCCTGCTTCGCGACTGCGTCTCGGATGCAGAACAGCGCGCCGCGCGCGGTCGCCTCCTCCCTGCCGAGAGAGCCGCCGATGGTGAGCGGCTTGCCCGTGACGACGCCGAGCACCGAGTGCCCCTTGTTCATCGAATACGTGTCGAAGATCCACGCCATCACGGAGCCGTCGGTGCCGACGTCCGGCGCCGGGATGTCCTTCTCCGGGCCGATCTCGTTGATGATCTCGCTCGTGTACCGGCGCGTGAGCCGCTCGAGCTCCGACCGGGAGAGCTGCTTCGGGTCGACGACGACTCCGCCCTTGGCGCCGCCGAACGGGATGCCCATCAGCGCGCACTTCCACGTCATCCACATCGCGAGCGCCTTCACCTCGTCGACCGTGACGTCGGGGTGGTAGCGAATGCCGCCCTTCGACGGGCCGCGCGCGACGTTGTGCGTGACGCGGTACCCCTTGAACACCTGCGTCGTGCCGCTGTCCATGCTGACGGGCACCGACACCTCCACCGACTTCTTGCACTCGCCGAGCACGGCGACGAGGTTCTGGTCGATGTCGAACGCGTCCGCCACGCGGCGCAGCTGATTGCGCGCGATCTCGAACGGGTTCTCGCGGAGGTGGGTCGAGCCCGCGTCGACTGCTGTCACGCCGTGCTCCTTTGTCGAAGGACGAGGTACCTCGGGTCCGAGTATATGACCGGTCATCGGAGGCCGAACTCGAGCGTGCGGCGGCTGGGCGGGCCGCCGTCGGTCGGGTATGCGGCCACGGTGACGAGGTAGCGCCCCGGCTTCAGCTGCGCCCCGTCGGGGCCGCGGCCGGTGATGCCGAACACGTATCGGCCCGGGAGCACGTCCTGGAGCCGCGCGATGCGGCCGATCTCGGGTCCGCCCGCGGCGCGAAGATCGACGTCCAGGCGTTCCAGCGGCCAGATCTCCCGGCGCCCGGCCACGTCGAGGACGGCGCCGGCGTCGACGGTCAGGCGCGCACGCGAAAGCGTGACGGCGCGGATGAGGTTCGGCCGCGGCCCGAACGCGATCGCCCACGGGACCCGGATGGTGCCGCCGCCGCCGACGCTCGCGACGACCGCGCCGTCCGTCGTCCGCGTCCCGATCGCGCGCGACGCCGTGACCGCGACGAGCCGGACGAGCGTGCTGCGGCCCGGTGCGAGGACGACGCGTCGCGGGCGGAGCGAGAACGAGATCGCCGCCGAGCCTTCGTCCTGCGTCTGGATTCCGAGCGCGACGGGCAGCGGGCGCGTGGAGAGGTTCGTCAGCGCGAAGGAGGCGCGCACCGTTCGGCCCGGAGCGGAGGAGACGCCGAGCGCGAGGGTCGCAGGTGAGGCCGCCAGCTCTCCGGCGGCGGCGGCGCCGACGTCGACCGCGCCCGCGCCCTGTGCGGTGATGGCAGCACTCGGGACCGCATGTGCGGTGCCGACGAGGAGCCCCGCGAGCGCATCCGCGCCGAGGGCCGGCCGCGTCTGCGCGAGGAGGGCGGCGTCGGCGGCGACGATTGCCGCCGCAGCGCTCGATCCGTCCACGGCGAGCCGTCCTGCGCTGGGAACGGCGACACCGGGCGCGACGAGATCCGGCTTCACGCTGCCGTCGTACGCGAGCCCCGTCGACGAGAAGGGCGCGACCGTGCCCTCGGCGTCGTTGCCGACGTCGCGTTGCGGGCCGAGCATCACGGAGATGGCGTCCTCTGCGTCGAGACGCGCGAGGAGCATGCGCGCAACACGCCCCGGGAGAGAGACGACGGGCACCGGCGTTTCGACTTCCAGCGATGCCGGCGGGACGGCGGCGCCGTACAACAGCACTGCCGCTGCACCCGCTCGCGCAGCGCGCTCGACGACTGCAGCCGGCGACCCCCTCGCGGGCACGAGCGCGGCGCGCCCGGCGACGGTGCTTGCGCCACCCGCGGTGAAGAACGATCCGCGAGGCGCCACGACCTCCGCCGAGACGGCGCGCGCATCCGACGCCGCGAGCGCGAGCGGTACCTGTGCGTCGAACAGCGTCCGCAGCCCGGAGCGCAGAACGAGATGCGCGCGGGCGGTCGAATGCCGTGTGTCGAGCGCCCCCACCGTCAGCGCGTCGGGCGAAGCCCCGGGCGCCGCGACGTCGCCGAACGCGTCTCCCGCCGGACCGTCGTTGCCCGCCGGCGCGACGACGAGCAGGTCGAGCGCGCGCGCACCCGCGACGGCCTGCGCCTCGGGACCGTCCGGGAAGCCGGCGAAGGGCTCCTCGTAGGCGACGAGCGCGACGCGCGCGCTGTCGTGGGCGTCCCCGTCGCCGTTCGGGTCGACGGCGCGGTCGAGGCCTGCGATGAGCTCGTCGCTACGGGCGGGCGCGGGAACGGCGACGGAGACGATCGCAGCGCCGGGCGCGACGCGCGCCAGGATGCCGTCCATGCGCGTCGCGTGTCCCCCGGCGTCGATGACGGCGACGGAGACGCCGCTGCCGTCGACGC
>JAFALP010000190.1 GCA_019234175.1 Actinomycetota bacterium
GACCACCGGCGGCACGCCGACCGGCCTGCACGGCTCGCAGCTCCTCGGCGTGGTCGCCAACCCCGGCAACACGCAGCTCTCGACGTCGACCGCGACGACCGTGAACGTCTCCACCGCCTTGAGCTTCGTCGCCGGCGTCGAGGACTCCGGCGACTTCCAGGAGACCGGGGTCGTCGTGCATCTCACCATCACCGCAGGGGCGACGACGATCAAGCGCACGCAGACGATCCAGCTCATCTCGCCGAAACAGACCACGAACGTCACCTTCAGCGGCTTCAACCTGCCGAGCTCCGCATTCGGGAACAAGGCGACGGTGAAGGTCGACGTCGCACCGGTTCCCGGCGAGAACAACCTGACGAACAACACCGCGACGTATACGGTGTTCTTCACGCTCGGTTGATGCACGTCAGCACGTCCACCGCCGCCTGGATCGCGGCCGGCGGCGCGGCCGCGGCGGTCGTCGCGATCCTCCTCGCCCTCGCCGCGTTCGCGACGCTGCGGCGCGTCCGCCGCCAGCAGCGAGTGCTCCTCGGCGGCGGCAAGTCGGACCTCGTCGACTTCGCCGTCTCGCTGCAGAGCCGGATCGACGACCTGCACCGCGCGGTGGACGAGATCGCCGCCGGGCTCGCGCGCGTCGACCGGCGAGTGGACGACAGCGTCTCCCGCACCGCCATCGTCCGGTACGACGCCTACGAGGGCAGCGGCGGCCACCAGTCCTCGTCCTTCGCGCTCCTGGACTCGGCGCGGAGCGGGATCGTCGTCAGCGCCATCCAGGGCCGCGACTACGCCCGGATCTACGTGAAGGAGGTCGAGCACGGCCGCGCCTCCGTCGCTCTCTCGCCGGAGGAGTTGGAAGCAGTCGAGCGGGCCATGGCCTCGTAGTCGGGCCTCGCTGCTACTTTTCGCGCCAGGAACATGGGCCACGTGCTCGTCCTGAACGCAAGCTATGAACCGCTGAACGTGTGCACGGTTCGGCGGGCGCACGTGCTCGTGTTCAAGGGGAAGGCCGAGGTGATCGAGCACCTCGACCAGCCGCTGCGGTCGGCGACCGGGAGCTTCATCCGGCCGCACGTGATCCGGCTCGTCCACTACGTCCGCGTCCCCCGGGCCGTCCAGCGGAAGATCTCGCGCCGGGCGCTCTTCGCCCGCGACGGCTGGCGCTGTGTCTACTGCGGCACGTCTGGAGGTCGATTGACCCTCGACCACGTCGTCCCCCGCTCGAAGGGGGGCGAGTCGATCTGGGAGAACGTCGTCACCGCGTGCGCCCCCTGCAACCTGCGCAAGGGCGACCGCACGCTCGAGCAGGCCGGCATGGAGCTGCGCACGCCGCCGCGGCCCCCCCAGCCGGTGCTCTTCATCAAGCTCGCCGCCCCGCGCATCCCGCACGGGTGGACGCAGTACCTGGGCGAGCTGGGCACGAGCACCGCCGCAGCCTGATGTGACATCCGGGGTGCCCGGCACCGTATGCCGGGCATGAGACTCCTCGCCATCCTCGCCGTCGGCCTCGCCCTGCTGGCGGGCGGCGCGAGCGCCGCCACCACCGACAGCGCGACCACCGACACCGTCACCGTCACCGGAACGGGCAGCGTCACCGCCGTGCCCGACCAGGCGGAGTTCGACTTCACCGTCAGCACGAAAGGCATGACCGCGTCCGACGCGCTCGACGCGAACGGGAAGACGACGAGTGCCGTCATCGCCGCCGTGGAGAAGGCAGGCGTGGACGAGACCGACATCCAGACGCAGGGCGTCTCGCTCGACCCCGTCACGTCGAGCGACGGGACGAAGATCACCGGCTACACGGCATCCGGCACGATCGACGTGACGAAGCTGCCGATCGCGAAGGCCGGCGACGTCGTCGACGCAGCGGTCGGCGCCGGCGCGAACGGCGTCTCCGGGCCGAACCTCACCGTCTCGTCGCAGGACACCCTGTACGCGCAGGCGCTGACGGCGGCAGTCGCCCAGGCGAAGTCGAAGGCGCAGACGCTCGCCGGCGCGGCGGGGCGCACCCTCGGCGCGGTTACGACGATCGTCGAGGGAGGCTCGACGCCGCCGGTGCCGTTCGCGGAAGGCGCTGCGAAGGGCTCGTCCACGCCGATCGAGGCCGGGACCCAGCAGATCCAGGCGACGGTCACCGTCACGTACGCGTTGAGCTAGCCACGCTCGATCGGCAGGCCGCGCACGGACCAGTCGCTCCACGAGCCCGGATAGAGCAGGCCGTCGCGGCCGCGCAACGCGGCGTGGTG
>JAFALP010000196.1 GCA_019234175.1 Actinomycetota bacterium
CGACGCGCAGGCTCGCCATGCGCCGCTTGAGCTTCTCGAGCGCCGGCTTGGCGATCGACTCCTGCAGGAACAGCCGCGAGCCAGCGCAGCAGACATGGCCCTGGTTGAAGTAGATGCCGTTCACGATCCCCTCGACAGCCTGGTCGAGCGCGCAGTCGTCGAACACGATGTTCGCCGCCTTCCCGCCGAGCTCGAGCGTGAGCTTCTTGCCCGAGCCCGCGAGCCGCCGTTGAATCGCCTTCCCCACCTCGGTCGAGCCGGTGAACGCGATCTTATCGACGCCGTCGTTCTCGACGAGCGCGGCGCCGGTGCGCCCGTCGCCGGTGACGATGTTGACGACACCCGGCGGCAGTTCCGCCTGCCGCAGCACGTCGCAGAAGAGGAGCGCGGTGAGCGGCGTCGTCTCCGCAGGCTTGAGGACGACCGTATTGCCGCAGGCGAGCGCGGGCGCGATCTTCCACGCGAGCATGAGGAGCGGGAAGTTCCACGGGATGATCTGCCCGGCGACGCCGACCGGCTTCGGCCTCCGGTTCGGGAACGCGTATTCGAGCTTGTCCGCCCAGCCGGCGTAGTAGAAGAAATGCGCGGCCGCGAGCGGAAGGTCGACGTCGCGCGACTCCTTGATCGGCTTGCCGCCGTTCAGCGACTCCAGCACGGCGAACTCGCGGGCGCGCTCCTGGAGGATGCGCGCGATGCGGAAGAGGTACTTCGCGCGCTCCGACCCGGGAAGCGCCGACCAGCCGTCCGCGAACGCGGCGCGCGCGGCCGCGACGGCCTCGTCGACGTTCGCGGCGCTCGCCTGGCCGATGACCGCGAGCGGCTCCTCGCTCGCCGGCGAGATCGTCTCGTACGTCTCGGCCGCCTCGAGCCACCGCCCGCCGATGAAGAGCCCGTACCGGTCGCGCAGATGGACGATGTCCCGCGACTCGGGCGCGGGCGCGTACGTCCAATCGTCCGGAATCGCCGGTGCGCCGCCGGTGCGATCCATCTCAGCCATGCGCGGCCTCGGGGTCGCCGCAGGGACCCACCTCCATCCCCCCACCCTCTTGGGTGGGGAGAACGGTAGGGCGGGAAACGCGACGGCGGTGTGCCGGCTTCGTGCCCGGAGGCGAAATCTTCGAGGACATGTCAGTCGACCGTGAAGTAGTCCGGGCTCTGGTAGGCGCCGGTCTTCTCCTTGCGCAGTTGCATGAGGATGTCGTTCAGCAGTGACGAGGCGCCGATGCGGTAGAGCTCGGGCGTGAGCCAGTCGGGGCCGAGCGTCTCGTGCACGAGGACGAGATGCTGGATCGCCTGCTTCGCCTGGCGGATGCCGCCGGCGGGCTTGAAGCCGATGCGGCGTCCGGTCTCTGCATGGACGTCGCGCACCGCTTCGAGCATGCACAGCGCGACGGGCAGCGTCGCCGCCGGGTTGATCTTCCCGGACGACGTCTTCACGAAATCGGCACCGCCGGCGATCGCGAGCAGCGTCGCGCGGCGGACATTGTCGTACGTGCCCAGCTCGCCGGTCTCGAGGATGACCTTGAGGTGCGCGTCGCCGCATGCCTCCTTGACGCGCACGACCTCGTCGTAGACCTTCGCGTACCGGCCGGAGAGGAAGGCTCCCCGGTCGATCACCATGTCGATCTCGTCCGCGCCGAGCTCGACCGCGCTTCGGACGTCTGCGACCTTGATCGCCGTCGGGTACTGGCCCGACGGGAACCCGGTCGCGACCGAGGCGATGTGGATCCCGGTGCCCTCGAGGCGCTCACGCGCGGTCGGCACGAGATTCGGATAGACGCAGACGGCGGCGCACGACGGAATCGACGGGTCGGTCGGATCCGGGCGCAGCGCCTTCGAGCAGAGTGCGGAGACCTTTCCCGGCGTGTCCGCGCCTTCGAGGGTCGTCAAATCGATGGTCCGGATCGCGAGCTCGAGCGCGAAGACCTTCGCCTCGCGCTTGATCGAACGTTTCGCAAGAGAGGCGGCGCGCTCCTCGAGCGCAACCTCGTCGACCGAGCCGATGCGCGGCAGGCGGGGCTCGAGCGGAAGCTCGAACCCGGACGGGAGGACGGGAGCCTGCGCCACGGACTCAAGTGTAGGCCGCGTCGGCAGCCCGGCGAGCCTCGCGCTCATACCGGTTCCCGGCGTAGCCGCGCACGAGGTACGAGAGCGGCATCCGCACCGGGTGGTGCTGCATCTGCCAGACGTGACAGAGCTCGTGCGCGACGATCCAGGGGTCGGCGACGAGCGTCGCGGAACGCAGCAGCACGGTCATGTGCAGCGCGTACCCGTCGAAGCGTCGAAACCACGGCAACCGGAAGAGCCACGGGGCGACCCAGATGCGAACGCCCCGCAACGAGACCGGTCGCGGATACAGCTCGAGCGGGTCGAGCGCGGCCTTCGCGCGCGCGAGCGCTGCGCGCTTCGCGTCGTCCACGGCTCGACGCTATACCGTCCGGCGCCATGAAGCGGCGCGTCCTCATGCTGTTTCGGCGCTTCGGTCTCGTCGGGCCGGCCTTTCGCACGTACGAGCGCGCGGTCGCGCTGCGGCCGTCCCGCATCAGAACCGTCGACGGCCCGCCGCTGCCGCCCCGTCGGCTGATGGTGCGCGTCGCCGGGACGGCCGACGCCGACTGGTTTCTCAGGGGAGGCCGCGCAGCGTACGACGCGATCGCGGCGCACATCTCGCTCGACGATGCGAACGACGTGCTGGACTTCGGCTGCGGTTGCGGGCGCGTCCTGCGCTACTGGGGCGCGCACGACGGCACGATCACGGGGACCGATCGCGATGCCGACGCGATCGCCTGGTGCCGCGGCAATCTCGCATTTGCGCGGCTGCTTCGCAACGGGCTGGAGCCGCCGCTCGACCTTCCGGACGAGGGGCTCGACCTGGTCTACGCGCTCTCCGTGTTCACGCACCTCACAGCCGGGCTGCAGACGGCGTGGCGCGACGAGCTTCGCCGAGTCGTGCGTCCCGGCGGCCGGCTGCTGCTCACCGTGCACGGGCGTTCGTATCTCCCGCGGCTGAGCGGCGAGGAACGCGCGTCCTTCGACGCCGGCGAGCTCGTCGTGCGCTGGGGCGAGCTGCCGGGAAGCAACCTGTGCAGTGCGTACCACCCGGAGCGCTACGTGCGAGAGACGCTCGCGGACGGATTCGAGGTCGAAACGCTCGAGCCGGAAGGCGCAATCGGCAACCCGACGCAGGACCTCATCGTCCTGCGTCGCACGGTCAGCGCGTCAGCGTGACCTTGCGCAGCCCGACCGGGCTGTCGACGTCGAGGCCGCGCAACTGCGCGAGGCGCATCGCCGTCACCTGACCGGGCACGACCGCGACGAGCGGGCTGAGCCATTCGGGGACGCCGGCGACGAGCGGGAGCGGCGTGCGCGCGGCGGCGAGGAGATCGTCCACGTCGGAGACGGCGAGCAGCCGAGCGTGACGTTCTTCGAGCGCCGGCACGATCTCGGCGACGCTGTCGTAGGCAGGCCCGGTCGGCGCGACGGCGACGACGGGCCAATCGGGGCGGACGGCGGCGATCGGCCCGTGCATGAGGTCGGCCGGCGAATACGCCTCCACGACGAGACCGGAGAGCTCGCGGATCTTCAGCGCGATCTCGAATGCGGTCCCGTAGTTGACGCCGCGGGAGACGACGGTCGCGCCGACCGCGTCCGCGTACTCGTCGAGCGCCGGTCCCGTTCCGAGCGAGAGCTCGATCTGCCGTTCGAGCGCATCCGGCATGGCGTCGAGCTCGGCGCGCGCGACAGCGTCGTCGCCGATCGCGGAGAAGAGCAGCGCGATCGCGCCGAGCGAGTTCATGTACGTCTTCGTCGCAGCGACCGCGTGTTCCTCGCCGGCCTCGAGCGGCAGGACCGCGTCCGCCTCGCGTCCCAGCGGCGAGTCGGCGACGTTCGTCAGCGCGATCGCGGGCCGTCCCTGCCGCCGCGCTTCTGCGAGCACGGCGCGCACGTCCGGCGACGCGCCGGACTGCGAGATGCCGACGACGACGGCGCCGTCGAGTCGCGGCGGCTGCTCGTAGATCGTGTAGAGCGACGGCGTCGCGAACATCACCGGCACGCGGTTCGCCCGGCCGAGGACGTACTGCGCGTAGCGCGCGGCGTTCGACGAGCTGCCGCGGGACGAGATCAGCACGTAGCGGACGTCCTCGCGGCGGAAGATCGCGGCGAGCTCGCGTGCCTGCACGCTCTGCGCCTCGAGAAGCCGCGCCAGCGCGGCCGGCTGCTCGCGCAGCTCAGTCTCGAGCCACGACACGCTCTTCCCCCGCGCAGAGCACGTTCACGATCTCGAGGCGATCGTCGATGACGACCAGGTCTGCGGCGCCGCCCGGCTCGAGCACGCCGACGTCCGTGCGGCCCAGGATCTGCGCCGGGACGGTCGTCGCCGCACCGACGGCGTCCTCGAAGGAGACGCCGAGCGCGTGCAGGTTCCGGACCGCGTCGATCATCGTCAGGACGGTCCCGGCGAGGACGCCGTCTTCGCGCGTCGGCGGGCCGCCCGCCACCTCGATCTCCACGTCGCCGAGCTGAAAGATCCCACCGCCGTTCGGAGCCCCCGCAGTGGCATCGGTGACGAGTGCGAGACGGCCGCCCGATGCAGCCCAGACGAGCCGCACCGTCTCGTCGGCGAGGTGGTGGCCGTCGACGATCAACTGCACGAACACATCCCGGCGCGTGAGCGCGACGCCGACGATCCCGGGATCGCGCGAGCGGAACGGCCGCATGGCGTTGAAGAGATGCGTGACCGTCGAGATGCCCAGGTCGAAGGCGTGGTCCGCCTCCTCCGCGGTCGCGTTCGTGTGGCCCGCGGAGACGACGACCCCGCGCTCGAGCAGACGGCGCACGATCGCATCCGCGCCCGGAAGCTCCGGCGCAACCGTCATCTCGGTGACCTGCCCCGCGTCGAGCAGGCGGTCGAGGAGCGCGACGTCGGGATCGCGACGGTGCGCCTGGGGATGTGTTCCCAGCCGCTCGGGCGAGAGGAAGGGGCCTTCGAGGTGCGCGCCGAGAACGCGCGGCCGGGAGCCGTTCGCGGGGACCGCACGCAAGGCGTCGACGA
>JAFALP010000074.1 GCA_019234175.1 Actinomycetota bacterium
CCTCACGGGGCTGACCGCGGCGGCCGTCGGCCTCGTGCTCTTCGCACTCGCGACGGGGACGGCGTGGCTCTTCGCCGGGCGCGCGTGCCAGGGGCTCGCCGTCGGGATGATCGGCGGTGCGGCGACGGCCGCGCTCGTCGAGCTCGACCCGGACGGCGACCGCCGCCGCGCGGCGCTCTTCGCCGGCCTCGCACAGGCGGGCGGCTCCGCGGCCGGACCGCTCGTCGCCGGCGTGCTCGCGCAATGGGCGCCGGATCCGCTGCGCCTCTGCTTCTACGCCGGGATCGGCGCCACCGTGCTCTCGGCCGCCGCGACGCTGACGCTTCCGGCCTCCGGAGCCGGCGGCGACCCGTGGCGCATCCAGTGGCCACGCGTCCCGCGCGAGCTCCTCGGCAGGTTCTCGCTCGTGAGCGTCACCGCCGGCGTCGTGTGGGCGGCCGTCGCGCTCTATTTGTCCATCGTCCCGTCGTACGTGAGCAGGCGCTTCCACACGCACGACCTCGCGCTCCTCGCTGCGATCGCCTCCGCGGCGCTGCTCGCGTCGTGCGCCGCGCAGATCGTCTCCCGCGTGCGTGAGAGCTCGGAGCGCCGCGACCAGATCGTCGGTCTGCTCCTCCTCGCGGTCGGACTGCTCGGGCTCGTGCTGGTCTCGTCACTGCACTCGCTGGGGATCCTCGTCGTCGGCGCAGTGGTCACCGGCATCGGCCACGGCCTCGGCTTCCTCGACGCGCAGCAGGAGGTGAACGAGCTCGCTCCCGCCGCGCGTCGCGGGGAAGTGACTTCGGCGTTCATCGCCGTCGTCTACTTCTGTGTCGCCGCAGCCGTCGTCGGCGCAGGGCTCTTCGGCGTGCACCCCGTGGCGCTCGCGCTCGTCGCCGTCGCGCTCGGAACGGCGGCGTGGCAGGCGCGGGTAGCGTGGAACGCATGGCTTCCTCGGTGGCGGTCCGGCTCCTCGCCGCGATCGCGGCGCTCGGAGCCGGAGCGGTCGCGCTCGTCGTCGCGGCGGAGGTCCTCCGGAAGACGCCCGGCCCGGTCTCGGTGAGCGGCAATGCGCCGGCCGCAGTCGCGCCCGCGCGGCGCGCGCCCGGCTGGCCGGCTCCGCCCGCGGGCGCGATCGTCTTCAGCCGCGAGGACGGCGCGCGCGTGCTCGCGCTGGCGGCGCTCCCGGGCGAGGCGCAGGTCTCGGTCGTCTCCGGCCAGGGGCACGGCGTCACCGGTCTCGCCGTGTCCGTCTCCGGCGTGCGGGCCACCGCGTGCGGGCCGGGGTGCTATCGCGTCGCATTGACCCCGTCGCGGCCGGCGGCGGTCGACGTCCGCGTCGGGTCGGCCAACTGGCACGTGGCCGTGCCCTGGTCGGCGCCGAACGGCGCGACGTTGATGGCGCGCGCGTCGGCCGTGTGGCGCGCGCTCGAGTCGCTGACGTTCTCCGACCGGCTTGCCTCCGACGCGACGCACGCCGTCGAGACCGAGTGGCGCATCGTCGCCCCCGACCGGGTCGCCTACGACGTCCGCGGCGGCGACCAGGCGGTGATCATCGGCACGCGGCGCTGGGACCGCTCCCCGGGCGGGAGGTGGGTCGAGTCGCCGTCGGTCAGGCTCCGTCAGCCGCTCCCCCTCTGGGTGTCGGTGACCGACGCCCACGTGGTCGCCCAGACGTCGACCTCCTCGGAGGTGACGTTCTACGACCCCGGCACGCCGGCATGGTTCGACGTCACGATCGAGAAGCGGACGCTGCACACGCTCGTCGCGCACATGCGGACGACCGCGCACTTCATGTTCGAGCACTACGGCGGGTTCGACGGCGGCATCTCCATCAGGCCGCCCGGCTAGGCGGCTCCGAGACCCTCATCTTGGGCTTAGCCTGTGAGGGCACAATCGGAGGCCCACCAGCGAGAGGAGTGACCGTGGCAGAGGAACGGTTGGAGCAGGCGCTCTTCGAGATCCGCCGGGTGATCGCGGGACAAGACGCGATGCTCGAGCGCGTTCTCGTGTGCCTGCTCGCGCAGGGCCACCTGCTGATCGAGGGCGTCCCGGGGCTGGCCAAGACCCTGACGATCAAGACGACGGCCGCCGTGCTCGGCGGCTCGTTCGCGCGCATCCAATTCACGCCCGACCTCGTGCCGGCCGACCTCGTCGGCACGCGCGTCTACCGCCCGGACACGGGAACCTTCGACACCGAGCTCGGCCCGGTGTTCTGCAACTTCCTGCTCGCCGACGAGATCAACCGCGCGCCCGCCAAGGTGCAGAGCGCGCTCCTCGAGGTGATGCAGGAGCGGCAGGTGACCATCGCGCACGCCTCGCATCCCGTGCCCGATCCGTTCCTCGTCCTCGCGACGCAGAATCCGATCGAGTCGGAGGGGACGTACCCGCTGCCGGAGGCGCAGGTCGACCGCTTCATGCTGAAGATCCTGATCGGATACCCCGAGCACGACGAGGAGCTGACCATCGTGCAGCGGCAGCTCTCCGCCGCGCCGGAGCTGCGCGAGGTGCTGACGCTCGAGGAGCTGCGCGCGCTCCAGCGCAAGGTATTCGACGTCTACGTCGATCCGGCGCTCATCAGCTACACGGTGTCGCTCGCGGCGGCGACGCGTGCGCCGAGCGACTACGTCTCCTACGGTGCCAGCCCGCGCGGCCCGATCAGCGTGACGCAGGCGGCGCGGGCGCTCGCGCTCATCCGCGGCCGGGACTACGTCACCGCGGACGACGTCCGCGCGCTCGCGAAGGACGCGTTCCGGCACAGGCTCGTGCTCAGCTACCAGGCGCTCGCGGAAGGGGTCACGCCCGACGCGATCCTCGACGGAGTGCTCACCGAGGTCCCCGTTCCCGACGTGCAGCTCGCGCGGCCAGCGGCCGTATGAGGCTCGGATCGCTGCTCGGGGAGCCGACGCCCGAGCGGCCGGGGCCGGGACCGCTGCCGCCGGAGCTCCTGCGCGCGCTCCAGGTCGAGGTCTCGCGGCGTCTCGAGAGCGCGCTCTCCGGCGACTACCGCTCGTCGCGGCACGGTCCGGGGACGGAGCTCGCACAGGTGCGGCCGTACCTGCCCGGCGACGACGTGCGCCAGATCGAGTGGAACGTCACCGCGCGCATGGGCGAGCCGCACGTCCGCGTGCAGCTGGCGGAGCGCGTGCTCGTCACCTGGCTCGTGCTCGACACGTCGGCGTCGATGGCCTTCGGGACCGCCGACCGGCGCAAGGCCGACGTCGCCGCCGGCGTCGCGCTCGGCTTCGGGCACGTGGCGACACGGCGCGGCAACCGCCTCGGCGTCGTCACGTTCGGCGCGGGCGAGCCGACGGTGCTGCCGCCGTCGCAGGGCCGGCGTGGCCTGCTCGGGCTGCTCCAGGCGCTCGGCCGCGAGGACGATCCGGGCGACGCGGGGCCGACGTCGCTCGGGCATGCGCTGACGACCGTCGGCGCCGTCGCGCGCCAGCGCGGCATCGTCGCCATCGTCTCCGACTTTCGCGGGCCGCTCGACTGGCGGACGGCCCTGCTCCGCATCCTCGACCGGCAGGACGTCCTCGCAGTCGAGATTCGCGACCCGCGCGAGCAGGAGCTCGCCGACGTCGGCGAGATCTGGCTCGTCGACCCCGAGACCGGCCGCGAGGTCCGCGTCGATACGTCCTCGGCGAAGCTGCGCGAGCAGTTCGCCGTCGCTGCGGCGGAGGAGCGGTCCGGCGTCGCACGCGTGCTCGCCGCAATCGGCGTCCCGCACGTCGTGCTCTCCACGCGCGGCGACTGGCTGCGGCCGTTCGCCGCATTCCTCGGCAGGCGGGCTTGACCCTCGAGTATCCGATCGCGCTCGTCGGGCTCCTGGCCGTGCCGGTGCTCGCCTGGCTCTGGCTCGTCCAGGACGGCCGGCGCCGCCGCTCCGCCGCCGCGTTCTCGAACCTCGCGCTCGTCCCGAACATCGTCGATCGCTCGCCGGGCCGGCTGCGCTTCGTCGCGCCGGCGCTGCTACTGCTCGCGCTCGCTGCGCTCGTCGTCGGCTTCTCGCGGCCGCACGCGAACATCACCGTGCCGAGGCACGAGGCGACGGTCGTGCTCGCGATCGACACGTCGCGCTCGATGCAGGCGACCGACATCGCGCCGACGCGGATGGCCGCCGCCGAGCACGCCGCGTACACCTTCCTGAAGAACGTCCCGTCCGAGTACGCGGTCGCCGTCGTCGGCGTCAGCAGCCGCGCCTACGTCGCAGTCCCTCCGACCACCGACCGGCTGATCGTGCAGCAGGCGATCCACGACCTCGCGCCGGGCGAGGGCACTGCGCTCGGCGATGCGATCGTCCTCGCCTCGAGGCTGGGACAGAAGCAGCGGAGCATCGACGGCGTCGTCCCGCCCGAGTCGGTGCTGCTCCTCTCCGACGGCGCCCCCGACGGTGGCAGGACGAGCGTCGCCGTCGCGGTGAAGGACGCCAAGACGCTGCACGTGCCCGTCTCGACGGTCGTCGTCGGCACGCCGAACGGCATCGTGCACGAGAAGCTCGTCGGCGGGTACACCGAGCAGATCCGGGTGCCCGCGAGCACCGGCACGCTCGAGATGATCGCGAAGGGAACCGGCGGCGACTTCTTCACCGCGCGCTCGGCGAAGGCGCTCGATGAGGTGTACCGGCATCTGGCGACGCGTCTCGGCCACACGTCCGAGGACCGTGAGATCACGGACATCTTCGTCGGCGTGGCGCTCCTGCTGCTCGTCGCCGCAGGAATCTTCTCCGTGCTCCGCTTCCAGAGGGTGCCGTGAGGCGTCTCGTCGCACTCCCCTGCGCAGCCGTCCTCGCGCTCGTCGCCGCGGGCGGCGCGGCCGCGACGAACGAGTGCCGCGGCCTGCAGACGTGCGTGCCCGTCGCCGGCCCGTGGGTCGTCGCGGCGCCCGGGAGCGAGGTCTCGTACCAGCTCGCCTGCCCGGAGAAGTACGTCGTCGCCGGCCTCGACGCCGAGCTGAGCCGCCGCGGGGTCGAAGTCACCTTCCGCGGCAATCTCGGCGCGCCCGTGAACCCGGGAGTGACGACGTCGAGCTCGGTCGTGTTCTTCGGCCGGCTGCTCACGCAGGGCGCGGCGGCGACGTTCCGTCCGCACATCGGCTGCATCCCCGCGCAGGGCGGCGGACAGCGCTTCCCGGTCGTCTACGAGCCGGTTGCGCCCTCGACGCCGACTCCGCCGGCCTCGACGCAGTTCAGGATCTCCGCCGGCGTGCACGGGTACGCGGCGCGGTGCCCGGCCGGCAGGCGCCTGATCGACGCGACGCACGCGATCGGCTTCTACACGCCGTCGCCGCCGTCGCCATCGCTGCTCGACCGCATCTCGGTCGAGCAGACGACGACCGGGAACGTCGTCAAGCTCGTCGTCCGCGCCGGCGCGCTGTCGGGCGTGAAGGTGGTCGTCCAGCTCGACGTGGAGTGCGCATGAGCTTCGGCAGCCCATACCTGCTCCTGACGCTGCTCGTCATCCCGCTCGGCGTCGCGCTCTACCTGCTCTCGGAGCGTCGCCGCATGCGCTACGCCGTGCGGTACACGAACGTCGACGTGCTCGCCTCGGTCGCCGGCGGCCGCCGCTCGTGGCGGCGGATCGTCACCGGCGCCGTCTTCCTGCTCGCGCTCGCGACGCTGTGCGTCGCCGTCGCCCGGCCGCGCGTGCACACGCTCGTTCCCAGCGACCGCGCGACCATCGTGCTCGTGCTCGACGTGTCCGGCTCGATGCAGGCGAACGACGTGAAGCCGACGCGTCTCGCGGCCGCGCAGGAGGCGCTCAACATCTTCCTCGACAAGGTGCCGAAGCGCGTACGCCTGTCTCTCATCCTCTTCGCCGGCGAGCCCGTGGAGGCGGCGCCTCCGACGACCGACCACGCGCTCGTACGCCAGGCGGTGAACGACGCGAACGTGTTCGAGGGCGGCATGGGCGGGACCGCGATCGGCGATGCGCTCTCCGCCGCGGTGCGCGTCGGCCTCCGGTCGGCGGGCGTGCAGAGCACGCGCAGCCTGGCCGCCTACGAGGCCGCGCCGCCGCCTTCGAGCACGCTCGTCACCATCCTGTTCCTCTCCGACGGCCACCAGAACCGCGGCACGCTGCAGCCGCTGCAGGGCGCCGCCGTGGCGAAGAAGGCCGGCATACCCGTGTACACGGTGGCGCTCGGAACGCCCGGCGGGAAGATCACCAACTTCAACTTCGGCGGGAACTTCTTCAACCCGAACGGTGGGGGACCGGGCCTGCGGCAGGCACTGGCGCCGGACCCGAACACGCTGCACGCGATCGCGAACGCGACGGGCGGCAAGTTCTACGAGGCGAAGACGGCGGGCGCGGTCACCGCCGCGTACTCGAAGCTCGGCTCGAGCCTCGGCCGCGTGCCCGGGCGCGACGAGGTCACGGTCGACTTCGCCGTCGGCGCGGCGGTGCTGCTGCTCGCGGCCGGCATCCTCGGCGCCCTGTGGGCGCCGCGCCTTCCCTAGGAGCGCCCCGCGGCGAAGACGTTCCGGCAGCACGACGAGGCCTGCGGCCTGCGGCTGCCCTGATTTCGTTCCGCGGCGGGCGGGCAGACACCGGCGCGTATGCACAGCCTTCTTCGAGTCCTCGAGCGGCAGGGCATCCCCGACAGCGCCGCGAAGGCTCTCGTCATCGTCGGCGTGTTCGCGATCGCGTCCGTCTTCACGCGCACGCTCGGCCTCCTCGTGGGCCGCGTCGAGGCACGCGCCGACGAGGAGAACGCGCCGAGCCCGCTCGTGGCGCTCAGCCGTCGCGAGACCGCCGTGTCGCTCGCGCAGACGAGCATCCGCTATCTCGTCTATCTCATCGCCCTCGCACTGACCGTCGTGGTCATCACCAATGGTCGTGCGATCGGCGCGGTCGCCGGCGCGTCGTTCATCGCCGTGCTCGTCGCCTTCGCGGCGCAGCGATTCCTCATGGACATCATCGCGGGGATCGTCATGTTCTTCGAGGGCTGGTACACGGTCGGGACATCCGTCGTGGTCGAGCCGTGGAAGCTCGAGGGCGTCGTCGAAGAGGTCTCGCTGCGCGCGACGAAGATCCGCGACCCGGGCGGAGAGGTCCTCCGGGTGCACAATTCGCAGATCCTGGCGCTCCGGGTCCTCCCGGAAGGTGCACTCGGCTTCGAGCTCGATCTCTTCGTCCACGACGCGGACGCGGGCGAGGAGCTCGTGAACCTCGTCGCGCAGCTGGTCCCGGTCGGGCCGACCGGGTTCATCGCCGCTCCGGCGGTGCGCGACGTCCAGGCGCTCGACAGCGATCTCCACCGGGTGACCGCGCGCGCCTCGGTCGCGCCCGGTCGCG
>JAFALP010000241.1 GCA_019234175.1 Actinomycetota bacterium
GCGTGCGACGTCGTTCGACCGCGAGGCGGCGTCGATGATGGGGATCGACGTCGACCAGGTGATCGTCGCGACGTTCTTCATCGGCTCGGCGCTCGCGGGCGCGGCGGGCGTGTTCAACGGCATCTCGTACCAGCAGGTGTGGCCGTACATGGGCTTCACCGCCGGCCTGTACGCGTTCATCGCCGCCGTCGTGGGCGGCATCGGCAGCCTTCCGGGCGCGGTGCTCGGCGGCCTCACGATCGGCCTCGCGCAGGCGTTCTCGATCGGCTACATCTCGTCCACGTTCTCCGACGCGGTCGTGTTCGCGATCCTCATCGCGGTCATGATCGTGCGGCCGAGCGGCCTCCTCGGGAGAGCGGCGGTGTCGAAGGTATGAGCACGGACCCGACGGATCCTGCGAACCCCGAGTCGCCGCGCGTCGGCGTCGACGAGTGGGTGGCGTCGCACGAGCAGCGGCGCACGCATCGGTCCGGCTTCGCCGGCGTCGTCGAGCGCGAGCTCGCGCGCGTGCCGAGCCCCGCCTTCTATCTCGGCTTCGGCGTGGCCGCGGCGATCCTCCCGGCGGTGACGAGCAACGGGTACGTCATCAACGTCGGCGTCAACACGCTGCTGTACATGCTCCTCGCACTCGGCCTGAACATCACCGTCGGCTACGCGGGCCTCCTCGACCTCGGCTACGTCGCGTTCTACGGCTTCGCCGCGTACGGGTACGCGATGCTCGCCTCGCCGCAGTTCGGCCTGCACTGGGACACGCTCGCCGTCATCCCGCTCGTGGTGGTCGCGACGGCGATCCTCGGTCTCCTCGTGGCGCTGCCGTCGCGGCGGCTCGTCGGCGACTACCTCGCCATCGTCACGCTCTTCTTCGGCGAGCTCTTCGCCACCGTGTACCAGAACGGCGAGAGCATGTCGCTCCTCGGGTTCACGAAGCCGCACAACATCACCGGCGGGCCGAACGGCATCGTGAACATCGACCAGTTCCACGTCTTCGGCGCGCGGATCGGCGCGCTGAACTACACGGCGTACTACTACGTCGCGCTCGTGTTCTTCATGGTGCTGCTGTTCGCCGCGTACCTCGTCGACCACTCGCGGACGGGGCGCGCCTGGCGGTCGCTGCGCGAAGACCCGCTGGCGGCGGAGCTGATGGGCATGCCGGTGAACCGGCTGAAGCTCATTGCGTTCGCGTGCGGCGCCGGCATCGCCGGCCTCGCGGGAACGATCTTCGCCGCAGTGAACACAGCGGTGTTCGCGTCCGAGTTCGACTTCACGAGCGGCCTGCTCATCATCGTGTACGCGATGCTCATCCTCGGCGGCGCCGGCAGCCTCGGGGGCGTCATCGTCGGCGCGCTCGTCGTCAACGTCTCGCTCGAGGTGCTGCGCGACCCGGGCCACGCGACGTGGGTCTTCTACGTGCTGATCGCCGCGACGCTCGTCGCGAAGCTCCGGCCCTGGCGGTGGCTCGCGGTGATCGCCGCCGGCACGGTCGGCTTCGGCTTCGCCGTCCACGCGATCGTCTCTGCGGTGTGGCCTCGCGGCGTGCACGGACAGGCGGCGGTCGGCGGCGTGCTCGGCAGCGGCCTCTCGCACTGGGTGATCCTTCCGTCCAACCCGGTGACAATTGGGAACGTCGCCTTCATCTCCCTTGTGCTCGCGGTGCTCGTGCTCACGCTGCTGAAGGGCTGGGCGCAGAAGCTGGCGATGATCCCGACGCTCTACCTCGCCGCGTTCGTCTGGGAGAACCGGCTCGTCGTCGAGCCGAGCATCACGCGGCTCATCCTCGTCGGCGTCATCCTGATCGTCCTCATGAACGCGCGGCCGCAGGGCCTGCTCGGTACCTCGCGCGTGGAGATCGTCTGATGGCCGAGAAGCTGCTCGAGCTCCGCAAGGTGTCGAAGAGCTTCGGCGGGCTCGGCGTCATCAGCGAGCTCGACCTGCACGTGGACGGTGGCGAGATCGTGAGCGTCATCGGCCCGAACGGGGCAGGCAAGACGACGCTGTTCAACCTCATCACCGGGCTGTACGCACCCGACGAGGGCGACATCCTCTTCGAGGGGACGACGCTGCTCGGGCTCGAGCCGCACGAGATCACGTCCCGCGGCATCGCGCGCACGTTCCAGACGCTCCGCCTGTTCCTGAACATGACGGTGAAGGAGAACGTCATGGCGGCTGCGTACGCGCACACGCGCGCCGGCCTGCTCCGCTCCGTCCTGCGGACGCCGGGCATGCGCCGCGAGGAGCAGGGCATCGAACGGCTTGCGGAGGAGCGCCTCGCGTTCTTCGGGCAGCGGCTCATGGGCTATCGCTGGAACCAGCCCGCCTTCAGCCTCTCGTACGCGAACCGCCGCCGCCTCGAGATCGCGCGCGCGACCGCGACGACGCCGCGTCTCCTGCTCCTCGACGAGCCGGCCGCAGGGATGAACCCGGTGGAGACGCACGAGATCGCCGAGTTGATCGGCCGCCTCCGCGAAGAAGGGGGCTACACCATCCTCGTCATCGAGCACGACATGCACGTGGTCGAGGGCATCTCCGACCGCGTCGTCGCGCTCGACCACGGCGTGAAGATCGCGGAGGGGTCGTTCGACGCGGTGGCGACGAACCCGCGCGTGGTCGAGGCGTATCTCGGGACGAAGGCGGCATCGACGAAATGACCGCGCTCCTCGAGGTCGACGCCGTCGACACGTTCTACGGGCCGATCCACATCCTGCAGGGCCTGACGCTCCGCATCGAGCCGGGCGAGCTCGTCTGCCTGCTCGGCGGCAACGCCTCCGGGAAGTCGACGACGCTGAAGACGGTTCTTGGCCTCGTGTCGCCGCGCAACGGCTCCGTCAGCTTCGCCGGCGAGGACGTGACGCGCCGTCCGACGAGCTACCGCATCCGCAAGGGCATGGCGATCGTCCCCGAGAACCGACGCCTGTTCGCCCCGATGACCGTGCTCGAGAACCTGCAGATGGGCGCCTACCTCCACGGTGGCGGGACGAAGGAGGACTTCGACCGCGTCTACGACCTCTTCCCGCTCCTGCACGAGCGGCGCGCGCAGCTCGCCGGCACGCTCTCGGGCGGCGAGCAGCAGATGGTGGCGATGGGCCGCGCGCTCATGTCCAAGCCGAAGCTCCTGCTCATGGACGAGCCCTCCATGGGGCTGGCGCCGATCCTCGTCGAGCGGAGCTTCGAGATCATCAAGCAGGTGCACGAGTCCGGCGTTGCGATGCTCGTCGTCGAGCAGAATGCGAACGTCTCGCTCTCCATCGCCGATCGCGGGTACGTCCTCTCCACCGGCCGCCTCGTGCTGGAAGGCCCGGCGGAGTCGCTGCGGGAGAACGAGGACCTGCGCAAGGCATATTTGGGGAGATGACGGACGTCGTCGCAACGGTGGTAGCGACGCGGAGCTCGTCGCCGCGGCCGGTCGGCTCGAAGCTCGTCGTCCGCGAGGACGGGAGCCTGGAGGGATCGGTGTCGGGCGGCTGCGTCGAGAGCGACGTCGTCCTCGCGGCGCAAGAGGTGCGCGAGAGCGGCGTGCCGCGCCTCGTCACGTACGGCATCACCGACGACATGGCGTTCTCGGTCGGCCTGCCGTGCGGCGGCAAGATCGACGTCTTCATCGAGCCGCTCGGGTCGACGCCGAAGCGCGGCGTCGTGCTCACGGTCATCGCCGGCGAGGGGGTGGGCGAGAAGCTGGACGACCCGGAGCTCGTGCAGGCTGCGCTTCGGCGCGGCCGCAGCCACGTGATCGCCGCCGGCGACCGCACCGTGTTCGCCGACGTGTTCGCGGATCCGCCGCGCCTCCTCGTATACGGCGCGGTGGACACCGCCGAGTCGCTTTGCGCAGCGGCGAAGCTGCTCGGCTGGCGCACGATCGTCGCCGACGCGCGTCCGCGCTTCGCCACCGAGGCGCGCATGCCGAGCGCGGACGAGCTGCTCGTCGCCTGGCCGGAGGAGGCGCTCGCCCAGGTCGGCCCCGACGCGGCCACGGCGATCGTCGTGCTCACGCACGACGACAAGTTCGACCTCCCGCTCGTGCGCGGCGCGCTCGCGACCGACGCGTTCTACATCGGCTGGATCGGCTCGCGCCGGAACCAGGAGCGCCGCCGCGGCCTGCTCCTCGAGGACGGCGTCGGCGAGGCGGAGCTCGACCGGGTCTCCGGGCCGGCCGGCCTCGACGTCGGCGCCGACTCGCCCGCCGAGACGGCCGTCTCCATCCTGGGCGAGATCCTCGCCGTCCGCGCCGCCCGCGAGGGAGGCCGGCTGCGCGAGGGCGCAGGCCGGATCCACGCCGTCGCCGCACTCGCGGACAGAAAATAAAATCCCGCTTGCAAAGCGGTTCTTGCGGCCCGTAGGATCGCTCGCGTGCTGCTGCGGGAAGTCGAGTATGCGAAGCCGGCGTCCGTCGCAGAGGCGCTGACGCTGCTCGCTGCCGACGACGGCGCCCGCGCGCTCGCCGGCGGCCAGACCCTCATCAACGTCATGAAGGCGCGGGCCGCGTCCCCGGACGCGCTCGTCGACCTGAACGGCCTCGAGGAGCTGAAGGGCATCGAGCTCGGCGCCGACGGCACGCTCTCCATCGGTCCGATGACGACCTACGCCGAGCTGATCGCGTCCGCGGAGGCGCGCGCCCGGCCGATCCTCGGCGAGGTCTGCGCCACGATCGCGGACGTGCAGGTGCGCAACCGCGGCACCATCGGCGGCAACCTCTGCTCGAACGACCCGACCAACCATCTCCCGCCGCTCATGAGCGCCATCGGCGCGCAGATGACGATCACCGGCGCCGGCGGAACGCGCACCGTCCCCGCCTCCGACTTCTTCCTCGGCGTCTACATGACCGCTGTCGGGCCGGGCGAGCTGCTCACGCGCATCCACGTTCCCGCAGGGAGGCACGACGGCTTCGCCGCCGTCACGCTCGGCGTCGACGGCACCTGCATCGTCAACGCGGCGGCGACGTGGGACGGGAAGCTCCGCATCGCCCTGGGCTGCGTCGACGCCGTCCCCGTGCTCGTCGAGGCGGACTCCGTCGACGACGTGCGCGCGGCCGTGCGCGGCGCGCGCCTCGATCCGCCGTCCGACGTCCACGCCTCGAGCGAGTACCGGGCGCATCTCGCCGGCGTGCTCGCCGAGCGGGCCGCACGCCAGGCGGCCGGCTGATGGACGTCGCCGTCAGCGTCAACGGCACCGTCTACGAGCGCGACGTCGAGCCGCGCAAGCTGCTCATCCACTTCCTGCGCGACGACCTCGACCTCACCGGGAGCCACATCGGCTGCGATACCGGCAACTGCGGCGCGTGCTCGGTCATCTTCGACGGCAAGCTGGTGAAGAGCTGCATGCTCCTCGCCGTCCAGGCGAACGGCGCGCAGATCGAGACGGTGGAGGGGCTGAGCGAGGGCGACGAGCTGAACGCGCTTCAGCGCGCGTTCCGCGAGCACCACGCGCTCCAGTGCGGGTACTGCACGCCGGGGATGCTCATGAGCGCGACCGCGCTGCTGCGCGACAACCCGAGCCCGAGCGACGACGAGATCAAGACCGCGCTGCAGGGAAACATCTGCCGCTGTACCGGCTACTGGAACATCTTCGAGGCCGTGAAGGCGGCGGCGCGATGACGACCGTCGCCCCCGAGCGGACCGAGGTCCAGAAGGGCTGGATCGGCGAGAGCGTCGCGCGCAAGGAGGACAAGCGGCTCACGCAGGGCGAGGGCGTCTTCGTCGACGACGTGAAGCGGCACGGCATGGGCTACCTCCACTTCGTGCGCTCGCCGTACGCGCACGCGCACATCGCGTCCATCGACGTGTCCGCGGCGGAGGCGGTCGACGGCGTGTACGGGACGCTCACCGGCGAAGAGGTCGCCGCGCTCACCGATCCGTTCTTCCAGATCTCGAGCGTGCCGGGCGCGAACATCAAGGACTTCGCGCTCGCGGTCGGCAAGGTGCGCTACGTCGGCGAGGCCGTCGTCGCCGTCGTCGCCGAGACGCGCGAGCTCGCGCGCGACGCCTCGGAGCTCGTCGAGGTGGAGTACGAGCCGCTCTCCGTCGTCGTCGACGCACGGACGTCGCTTGACCCGGATGCGCCGGTCCTGCATGACGAGGCCGGCGCGAACCTCATGTGGGAGGGCGTGTACGAGTGGGGCGACCTCGACGCCGCGTTCGCCGAGGCGGACCGCGTCGTCACGATCGACGAGCTGCACTTCCACCGCTTCAACTCCACGCCGCTCGAGTGCGACGGCGCGCTCGTCGAGTACAACCGCGGCGTCGAGCAGTGGACGATCCACACGAACAACCAGTTCCCCGGCTTCGCCGCGATCATGATGGGCCCCGCGATGCGCGTCGGCATCGACAAGCTGCGCTTCGTAACGCAGGACATCGGCGGCGGCTTTGGCAACAAGATCACCTCGCACCCGCAGCTCGTCGTCTGCTGCCTGCTCGCTCGGAAGCTCAACCGCCCGATCCAGTGGACGGAGTGGCGCACCGACTTCCACCTCTCCATGTCGCACGGGAACGAGCGCTGGTTCCACGAGACCGAGGTGGCGGTCAAGAGCGACGGCACGCTGCTCGGCTTCCGAACGAAGGCGCTCGACGACGCGGGCGCGTGGCTCCGGTACGAGCCGCTCGGCGGCGTCATCTGGGCGCAGGTCACGCCGGGGATGTACAGGTGGCGGAACATCCGGGTCGAGTTCACGCAGGTGGCGACGAACAAGGCGCCGGTCTCGCCGAACCGCGGCTACTCGCGCATGCAGCATCTGTGGTTCACCGAGCGCGTGATCGACATCGTCGCGCACGAGCTGCAGCTCGATCCGGTCGAGGTGCGCAAGCGCAACTACGTCCGCGCCGAGGACATGCCGTACGAGACGCCGAACGGCTGCGTCTACGACTCCGGCGACTACGCGCAGATGCTCGACATCGCGCTCGAGCTCATCGGCTGGGATCGGATGGACGAGCGCCGCGCCGAAGCGACCGCGAGGGGAAAGCGGCTCGGCGTCGGCATCGGCTCCACGCTCGACTCGGGCACGAACAACTTCGGCCAGTCGCGGCTCGTCAACCCGGAGCTGCAGTTCTCGGGGAACAACGAGGTCGCGACCGTGAAGCTCGACATCTTCGGCGAGATCGTCGTCACGCTCGGCACGACCCCGCAGGGCCAGGGCCACGAGACGACCGCCGCACAGGTGGTGGCCGACATCCTCCAGTGCTCACCCGACGACGTGCACGTGCGCGCCGGCCACGACACGTACTGGAACTCGCACGCCGGCTTCTCCGGCACGTATGCGAGCCAGTTCGCCGTCACCGGGCTCTCGGCGGTCAAGGGCGCGACGGAGATGCTCGCCGCCGAGATCAAGAAGCTCGCCGGCGCCGTGTTCGGCGGCGTCCCGGCCGAGGCGCTCGAGCTCGCCGACGGCGGCGTGCGCATCAAGGACAATCCGGAAGCGTCCCTGCCCTACATGGCGTGCGGCGCGATCATCAACGCGAACAACGCCGGCCTGCCCGAGGACTTGGACGTCACGCTCAACTGCCGCTACGTCTACCGGCCGCCGTTCCAGGTGCCGGACATCGAGCGCAAGTTCGGGAACCTGACGCTCACCTACGCGGCGCAGATCCACGCCGCCGTGATCGAGATCGACCCCGACACCGGCTACTACGAGATCGTCGACTACGCCGCCGTCGACGACTGCGGCAAGCGGATCAACCCGCAGATCGTCGAAGGGCAGGTGATGGGCGCGACCGCGCAGGCGATCGGCGCCGCCATGCACGAGGTGTTCGAGTACGACGAGGACGGCAACCTGCTCACGCCCAACTTCTACGACTACCACGTCCCGCACGCGCTCGACATGCCGCCGCTCCACACCGGCGCGATCGAGAGCCCGTCGCCGTTCACGCCGCTCGGCACGAAGGGCATGGGCGAGGGCGGCGGCGCCGGCATCCACGCGGTGTGCGCCGCGGTGCAGGACGCGCTGCGCGACCACGGTGGCGCGATGGTGTTCGACAGCTGCAATCCGTACCACCGCGTGTGGGAGATGTTGAGCG
>JAFALP010000409.1 GCA_019234175.1 Actinomycetota bacterium
GAGCGCGGCGTCGTTCACGCCCGCACGGCGCATCGCGACCACGCGCGCCGCCGGCGTCCAGACGCCGCCGGGAACGTATTTCGCGAGCATCGAGACGATCTCCGAGTTCAACGACGTCGTATACGAGATGCGCACGCCCCAGTCGGCGAGGATCTTCATCCAGCCGATGACGAAGACGAGGTAGTACGCGGCGACTGCGACGCAGCTGAGGGCGAGCAGCGCCGGATTGGCGTTGCCGAGATCGTCGCCCGCGGCGCCGAACGAGCCGCGCAGGAAGTAGGCGACCGAGCCGAGGAAGATCACGAGCACGGCGAGCTGCGCCCCGACGACGAGCCGGGGATGCTCTTTGGCCGCCTGCCGGGCGAGCGCTACGAAAGATGCGACTCGAGCCACTCGCACGTGAGGCGGTACGCGCGCACTTCGTTCGCGTACCGCGTGAAGCCGTGCCCCTCGTCCTCGAAGACGACGTATTCGACCTCGCGTCCCAGCTCGCGCAACCGCTCGACCATCTGGTCGGACTCGGACTTGACGACACGCGGGTCTTTCGCTCCCTGGATGACGAGCATCGCCGCGCGAACCTGGTCGACGTAGGTGATCGGCGAGCGCTCGCGTAGGTAATCCGCCTCGGTGTCAGGGTCGCCCACCCACTCGGACATGAAGCGCAGCCACTGCGGCGGGACGGCGCGCACGAACGTGAGCAGGTTCGACGGCCCGAAGATGTCCACCGCCGTCCGCCAGTACTCGGGAAGGCGCGTGACGCACGTGAGCGTGGCGAAACCGCCGTACGAGCCGCCGAAGACGGCGAGCCGGTCGCCGTCCACGAACGGCTGCGCCTTCAACCATTCGGCTGCGTGGCGCCAGTCCTCGAGGTCGCCTCCGCCCCAATCGTGGTGGATGAGCTTCTGGTACGTCTTGCCGTACCCGGTCGAGCCGCGGATGTTCGTCGCGAGGACGCCGATGCCGCGCGAGAGCAGGTACTGGACGTACGCGCGGTACATCGGCTTCTCCTGCGACTCGGGGCCGCCGTGGATGGCGACGGCGAACGGCGCGGGGCCGTCGCCGTCCGGCCGGTACAACCACGCGGGAATCTGCCGGCCGTCGAAGCTCTGGTAGCGGATGAGCTCCGGCGGGCGCATCTCGATCCCGAGCAGCGGCGCCTCGCGGCTCTCGGTGACGATGCGCGCGTCGCCGGTCGCCGTGTCGACGACGTAGATCTCGCCGGGGCGCGTCGGCTGCTCCCACACGATGGCGAGACGCGAGCCGTCGCGCGAGAGCGAGAGCCCTGAACCGAAGTACGAGATCGTCCCGTGCGGCAGCTTCGGCTCCGGAAGGTCGACGCCGCGCTCGACGTCGCGCACGTGCAGGCGCGCCCATCCGTCGTCGTTCTCCACCCACGCGATGACGCGCCCGTCGCCCGAGCCCGAGACCTCTTCGATCTCGTGGTCCGGCGTCTCCAGCCACTCGAGCGGCCCGTCGAGCGGCTTGAACGCGAGCCCGCTGAACTCGCGGCCCTCGTCGCTCAGCACGAAGAACCCGGAGCCATCGTGCTTCCACGGCCCGGGGAAGTACTTGACGTCGCCCTCGTGCGGCGTGCGCTCGACCGCCTCGCCCGACTCCGCGTCGATCGTCCAGAGCGAGACGTCCGTGTTCGACCGGAACTCCGCGACGAGGATGAGCTTCCCGTCCGGAGACCACGTCATCGGGAAGGTGTACTTCCCCTCGCCGAAGAGGTAGCGCGGCTCGGCGTCGCCCTCCCGCCAGACGAAGACCTCGCCGTCCGTGGGCGTGCGCGAGTTGGCGGAGAACGCGAAGCTCCTGCCGTCCGGCGCCCATGCCGCCGGGGTGATCGAGTGCTGCACCTGCGAGAGGTCGGTCAGCTGCTCGACGGCGCCGCCGATCGAGATGCGGTAGAGCTGGTGGAACTCGTCGCCGTCGTGGTCCGCCTGGAACAGGATCGTCCCGTCATCGCGAAGCGCGGCGACTCGGACGGAGTTGTCGGCGAAGTCGGTCAGCTGCTCGGGCTCGCCGCCCGAGGCCGCGACCGACCAGAGGTTGAACTGGCCGGAGCGGTTGGAGGCGAAGACGATCCGCTCGCCGTCGGCGGTCAGCTCGGCGACCGGGAAGAACCGGCGGAAGGCGAGATAGTCCTCGAACGGCGCGGGGGACACGCGGACGAGACTACATTCACCCGGTGCAGAGCACGCTTCCGTATGGCTGGTACACGGACCCGGAGGTGCTGCGTCGCGAGCAGGAGCGCATCTTCCGCTCCGCCTGGCAGTACGCGGGCCATCTCGGCCGGCTGCCGGAGCCGGGGACGTACTTCACAGGCCGCGCGGGGCGCACGCCGATCGTGGTCACGCGCGCGCGTGACGAAGAGATCCGCGCGTTCGTCAACGTCTGCCGGCATCGCGGCTTCGTCGTCGCCGAGGGCGAGGGGAGGCGCGAGACGCTGCAGTGCCCCTACCACGCGTGGACGTACGGGCTCGACGGCTCGCTCCGACGCGCACCGCGCTCCGAGGAGGAGCCGGGCTTCCCGCAGGACGAGCTCGGGCTCGTCCCGGTCGCGGTCGGGACGTGGGGGCCGTTCGTGTTCGTGAACGCGGGGCCGGACCCGGAGCCGCTCGACGACGCGCTCGGGTCCATGCCGGCGCAGATCGCCGAGCTCGGGCTGGACGTCGACGACCTCGTCTTCCACTCGCGCTGGGAGGCCGAGCTGGAGGCGAACTGGAAGATCGTCTGCGAGAACTTCCTCGAGTGCTACCACTGCCAGGTGGCGCATCCCGCCTTCGCGGAGGTGATCGACACGTCGGCGGAGGCATACCGGCTCTCGACCGACGGCCGCCTCTCCAGCCAGCGCGGGCCCGTGCGTGCGAACGTCGAGCTGGACGGCGAGCTGCAGCGCTCGCAGTTCCACTTCCTGTGGCCGAACCTGGGCGTG
>JAFALP010000130.1 GCA_019234175.1 Actinomycetota bacterium
GGTGCGAGCGCGTGCAGCTTGGGAACGCGGAGGATCGGTGCGGCGACGTTGGGAAGCGACAACGAGGGAAGCGGCGTCACCGTCGCCGGTATTGCGGGCTGCCGGAACACGAGGACGAGCGGCGCGACGTACAGGGAGGCGAGGACCAGGATGCTCAGCGCCGACCACAGATACTTGACCTTGCGCGCGCGCAACGCAACGAGTCCGTATGGATTGGCCGCAGCGACTGAGGCGTAGCCCACCCTGTCGCTTCCTTCCCCTCGTACTGCAACTGACTTGGCGGCTGCGACATTGGCACAGCGTTGTGGAGAATGCAATGGGCGTTTGTAAAGCCGCCGAGGACTGCAACTCGGCGTTCACGACATGGACATGAACACGTATGCGCGTGTTGACCAAGAGTCAGCGGACCGTCTGCTGGAGCCGCGCGATCTCGCGCTGAATGGCTCCGGCATCGGCCTGAAGGCCCCGAACTCTCGCGTCGTACGCCTTCACCGCTGCAATCTCCGCCTTCTGCGCCGCCGGCGTCTGCGAGCTTCGGGTCGCGAGCGTGAACGTCCGCGCGAGCTCGGCGACGTGCGAGCGGTCTTTGTTCTTCAGCGCCGTCGCCAGGCGTTCGCCGGAGCGCTCGGTCGCGACGAGCCCGTCCACCTCGCTCTTCAAGCTCGGCGCGAGCACGCGCGGAGGTGACAGGCGTCGTAGCCGCGCGAGCTGCCGGCCGACGATCGCGTCGTACTCGCCGACGGCCTGCGCCTGTGCCGAGGCGGCCTGGTCGGAAGCGCTGGTGAACGCGGCCTGGGCCTTCGCGATCTGCGACTTCGTCCCGCGGATGGCGTGCGAGGCGGGCGTCTTGATCGCAGACAGCGCGAGGCTGAGCGCGGAGGCTGCGGTGTGGAGCTGCGCCAGCGCCGCGGCGAATCCAGGGCTGAAGTTCGCGAGGAGGCTGACCTCATGTGTGACCGACGTCTCGTCGCCGACGAGCTTCACGACGTCGGCGCGGAGCTTCGTCGCATCGGCCGGCGCGGGAACGGCGGCGATCTGCCGGCGCAGGCTCGCCAGCGTCGTCTCGGCCTGCGCGAGCTGCGCACGGGTCTTCGGCGTGACGGTCTTCTCCCGCGCGAAGCCGCGATAGGCGGCGAGCACCTGCGTGAGCGAGTAGGTCATCCGGCTCTCGACGGCGTCGACGTTCTTGATGTACGTCTCGAGCGCGTGGCGCTTCGCCGACTGGTGCTGTGGCAGCGAGACGAGGATCGCTGCCGTCACGGCGCCCGCTGCGCCGAGGCCGAGCGCGATCGTCCGCTTGTTACTTGACCAGCTGAACCGTCGAAACGCTGCCGTCGCCATGCCGGAACACGAGTTTGACGAGTCCCTTGCCGGGAGCGAACCAAGACGTCCGGGTCCCACTGCCGAACGGGAAGCCCGGTTGCTTCAAGGTGCTCGCCACGACGAGCGCCTGGAACGTCCCCGCAGGCACGGTCACCTTCTGAATGCCGACGACGCGCGTCGAGCCGGTGACGCCGTACACGTCGAAGTCACGGCTGTTCGGATCGGACGCCCACATGTTCCCCACCGCCGGATACGCCGGGATGACCGGATTGAAGCCGAACGTCATGAGGTCGAACGGTGTGAAGAAGTGCCGGCGCTGTGAGGCGGGAGCCGACTTCGGCCCGAGCGGCGGGAACTTGGCCAGCGACGCCGCCTTCACCGCGCTCGCCACGCTCGTCAGGCCTTCCGTACGAAGCGTGAACTGATACGCACCCGCCACCTTCAGCGGGCCGGACACGCTCGCCACCTTGACGATCGCGGTGTCGTTCGCGGCCTGGTCGATGGTGTACGACTCGACCTCGGGCTTCGTCAGGTACTTCGGATTCGTCCACTCGTACTTGCCCTTGAAGCCGACGGTCATGGGGAAGTAGTCGGTGTCGGTCGGCGGCGCGGCGGCCGTCTGGTTCGTCGACTCCAGCTCGACCGTCGTGACCTGTCCGCCCGCATGCTTGAAGACGACCTTGACCGGGCCGACGTTGTACACCCACCAGGTCGTGCGCTCACCGCTGCCGTAGGGATCCCCGATCGCGCCCGCCTGCGTGATCTGCGACTGCACGACCGCCGCGGTCACGGGATTCGGGAACGCGGGGACGGTCACCTGTTGTGTGCCCATGTACGTGTTCGAGCTGGTGACGTCGTTCGCCGCGCCCCCGGTCGTCGTCCACGTCGTCCCCTGCAGCAGCGGCTCGAACAGCATCGGCGACCGGGCGCCCCAGATCACGTTGTAGAAGGCGCCGGCGAGGCTGTTGCCGCACTGCGCCGCCGTCGCGCACAGGATCGGAAACGCCGTCGGCGGCGGCGCGCTCGACCAGTTCGTGTTGAAAAGGCCCGAGTCGGTCTGCTGGAACGAGACGTTGCCCTGGTCGGTCGACGTGCCGTTGGGGCCGTTCGTGTCGGTGCCGGTCCAGTCGAGCGTGAATGCGGTCGCGTTCGAGGACTTGTCCACGGTGAAGTTCTCGGTCAGCGGCGTCGGCGAGTACTGGCTGTCCGACCACTGGTACGACCACGTCGCGTCGGAGCCGTGCGGAAGCCAGCCGTCCGCCAGCGCGGTCGAGCCGGATGCCGCCCAAATGCCGCACACGGCGACCACGGCGACGCTCACGCGCGCGACGACCCCAGCCCTCATGAGCGCAGCGTAGATGGGGTTCCGGCAAATGCCAAGGTACGTTTTCGCCATGAGCCTCGCGGCCGCGCTCACCCCGGCCGGCCAGCACTATCTGCTGCAGGCGCGCCAGATGCAGGCGCTCTCGTTCGCCGTGCACATCCCGCTCGTCTGCTTCGGCATCGCCTTCCCGGCGCTCGTGCTGTTCGCCGAGTGGATGCACATGCGGACGGGCGACGACGTCTACCGCCGGATCGCCCGACGGTGGACGAAGGTGATGACGGCGCTCTTCGCCGCGGGCGTCGTCACGGGCACGATCCTCAGCTTCGAGATGGGCCTCCTGTGGCCCAACTTCACCGGGACGTTCGGAAGCGTGTTCGGCCTCGGCTTCGCCATCGAGGGCTTCTCGTTCTTTCTCGAGGCGATCTTCATCGCGATCTACGCGTACGGGTGGGACCGCCTCTCGCCGCGGATGCATTTCGCCAGCGGCATCCCGATCGTGCTCGCCGGCGTGACGGGCTCGCTTATGGTCATCTCGGTGAATAGCTGGATGAACCATCCAGGTGGCTTTCGGTTCGTCCACGGTCGCGTCACCGACGTGCATCCGTTCCGCGCGCTGCTCGGGAACGGCTACCTGTGGCACGAGCTCGTGCACATGTACATCGCCGGCTACATGGTCGCGGGCTTCGTCGTCGCGGGCGCCTACGCGTATGGGCGGCTGCGCGGAAGCCGGGACCGCTACCAGCGCGTGGCGACGGCCATCCCGCTTGCGGCCGCGACGCTCGCGACTGTCGCGCAGATCTTCGTCGGCGACTGGAACGGCCGCGACGTCGCCACGCTGCAGCCGACGAAGCTGGCCGCGTTCGAAGGGCTCGGGCACACGACGAAGGGCGCGCCGGTGCACATTCTCGGCTGGTACTCGCACGGACGCGTCGAGTACGGCATCCCGATCCCGCATCTGCTCTCGCTGCTCGCGTTCCACAGCGCGAACGCAACGGTGCAAGGGCTCGACGCCGTCGGCCCTGCCGACCGGCCGCCGGTGAACGTCGTGCGTTACGCGTTCCAGACGATGGTCGGCATCGGCACGGCGCTCGCCGCGCTCGCGCTCTTCTACATCGCATTCGTCTGGCGGCGACGGCGCATGCCCGAGTCGAGATGGTTCCACCGAGCGCTCGTTCTCGCCGCGCCGCTGTCGCTCGTCGCGCTCATCGCCGGATGGACGACGACGGAGACCGGACGCCAGCCGTGGGTCGTCTATCGCGTCATGCGCACCGCCGACGCCGTCACCGGCGCGCACGGGATCCCGGTCGGCTACGCGACCCTCGCGATCGTGTATCTCGCACTCGCAGCGGGCGTCGCGTGGGTGCTCCTCCGATTGCAGCGGGCGCCGGACTGATGCCCTACCTGTGGCCGCTCGTGTTCGCGCTCGCCGGGCTCGCGCTCTACACGGTGCTCGGCGGCGCCGACTTCGGCGCCGGCTTCTGGCAGCTCTTCGCCACCGACGATGAGATCCGCGACGAGGCGCACCATGCGATGGCGCCCGTGTGGGAGGCGAACCACGTCTGGCTCGTCTTTGTGCTCACCGTCGTCTGGACCGCGTATCCGTCCGCGTTCGGCTCGATCGCGTCGACGCTCTCCACCCCGCTCTTCATCGCCGGCATCGGCATCGTGCTGCGCGGCGGCGCGTATGCGTTGCGGGCGGGGACGCGCACAGCGGCGGAGCAGCGGCGCATCGACACGCTGTTCGCCGTCTCGTCGATCCTCACGCCGTTCGCGCTCGGGACCGTCGTCGGCGGGATCGCCGCCGGGCGCGTGCACGTCGGCAACCC
>JAFALP010000149.1 GCA_019234175.1 Actinomycetota bacterium
CCGGCCCGATGAGCGGCTCCCCACCCGGCTCGGGCGCGAGCGCCGCCGGGCGCAGCGCCAGCGACGGCGCCTTCCTCAGAGCCGCCTTCAGCTCGAATCCGGGGATGGAGAGACAGGCGATCATGGGAACGTATGTTCTATACGAACACCTGTTCTCCTGTCAACCTGGCAACTATTCCCTTCCAAGAGGACAAACCCATGCCCAAGCGCCCCTTCCCAACGAAGACCACCAAGGCCGTTAGCGTCAAGCGCTAGGCCGATCGTGCCGCGTTGCGCGAGCGGCCGTTGCATGTGCCGGACGGCGGTACCGGCTTGAGCTCTACTCAAGGACCATGAACCCGTGACCTGCGCCCGGTCGAGCCGCGCGCGTGCGCCAGCGAACCGTTCCATCCGACCCCGGCTGAAATCCAATCACAGCGTGACCTCCGCCGCCGGGCCGACGGCCCGGACGAAGCGGGGCGCAACGTCGAGGACGCTCTCGCGCGCGCACCACTCGATGTCCGCCTCGAGCCCGTGCCGCCGGAGATTCGACGCGCTCCGGCTGGCGCCGAGGCCGGCGAGCGCGTCCGGGAAGCTGGCGGCGAGGCGCACCGCGGCAGCGGCCGAGTCGGCGTGGTCGCCGCCGAGAGCGACGGCGATCCGGCCGGCGCAGTACGCGTCGTCGAGCGTGAGCTCGCCGAGCACGCCGGCGCAGAGGACGGCGACGTCCTCCCCGCTCGCGCGCGCCGCCGCTGCGACCGCGTCGAGGTTGAGGAGCGAGCCGACGAGCACCTGGTCGTAGCGCGCCGCCGCGGACACGAGCAGCCGCGTGCCGTTCGTCGTCGAGAGGATGAGCGTCTCCGCCGCCGGCGCGCCCGCCACCTCGCGCGGCGAGTTGCCGAAGTCGAACCCTTCGACGTGCTCGAGCCGACGCTCGCCGGCTAGCTTCGCCGGGCCCTCGGTCTCCGCCAGCGCCCACGCGTCCTCGACCTCGGCGCAGCAGAGGACGCGGCGATATCCGGCCGCGAGCGCCTGCGTCATCGTCGAGGTGGCGCGCAGGACGTCGACGACGATTCCCACCGAGGCGGGCGCGAGCTCGCCCGGTGTGAACGCGACGTGGACCTGCACGTGACTACCCTAATCCGGCTGTGGCGACCTGCTATCGGCATCCCGACCGCGAAACGGGGCTCTCGTGCTCCGAGTGCGGCCGCCCCATCTGCACCGAGTGCATGACGATGGCGCCGGTCGGCATCCGCTGCCCGGACCACGCGGGCAACCGGCCGCGCAGGGCGATGGGCCCGCGCCCGGTCGTGCAGGCGCAGCGCCGAGTGGGCGCGGCGAGGGCGCCGGTGACGATGGCGCTGATCGGGATCAACGTCGCCGTCTACCTCGTCACGGCGGTGCAGGGGCACGGGCTCAACTCGCCGGGCGGCTCGCTGTTCTTCAAGTGGGCCCTCGACGGCCCCGACGTCGCCAACGGCGGCTGGTGGCGTCTGATCACCGCCGCGTTCCTGCACGAGGGGATCCTCCACATCGGGTTGAACATGCTCTCGCTGTTCTTCATCGGACCGGCGGTGGAGCAGTACCTCGGCGCACGGCGCTTTCTCGCCATCTACCTCGTGGCCGGGCTCGCCGGCTCCGCGGGCGCGCTCCTCCAGGCTCCGCTCACGTACACCGTGGGCGCGTCGGGAGCGATCTTCGGGATTCTCGGCGCGTACGCCGTCCTCGAGTGGCAGGCGACCGGACGCATCGCCGGACAGGCGATGACCTGGATCGTCATCAACCTCGTCTTCAGCTTCACCGTGTCGGGCATCTCGTGGGGCGGCCATGTCGGCGGCTTGATCGCCGGCGTCCTCGGGACGCTCTCGTTCGCCCGCTGGGGCCGCGGGCACGCGGCGTACGGACGCATCGGCGTCGTCGGCGCGCTGGGGATCGTCGCCATCGCCGCCGGAAGCGTGGCGATCGCGTACTTCAAAGTCCGCGGCTACGCCTAGCCGAGGAACCGTTCACGGGGCACGAGCGTGCCGCCGGTGAGCCACGCGAGCCGCGACAGCTGCCGCACCTGCACGTGCGTCGCGTCCGGGTCGGTCTCTGCGCGCTCGGCCCGGTAGTCGCGGATCCACGCGCGCACGGCCTCGTCGCCGTTCACGTGCGCCTCGCGCCTGCCGTCCACGAGCAGCTCGTACTTCGTGTCAGCCTCCGGCGGCGACGTACTGGGTGCGGTGCGCGTCCTTCAGCACCGCCTGCGCGGCCGCCAGCCGCGCCACCGGCACGCGGTAGGGCGAGCAGCTGACGTAGTCGAGCCCGACGCCGTGGAAGAACTCGACCGACTTCGGGTCGCCGCCGTGCTCGCCGCAGATCCCGAGCTTCAGCTGCTCCTTCGCTCCGCGGCCGCGCTCGACGGCGATGCGCACGAGCTCGCCGACGCCCGACTGGTCGAGCGTCTCGAACGGGTTGTGCTCGATGACGCCGTCCTCGAGATAGAACGTGAGGAACTTGCCCTCCGCGTCGTCGCGCGACATGCCGAGCGTCGTCTGCGTGAGGTCGTTCGTCCCGAACGAGAAGAAGTCGGCGTGCTCGGCGATCGCGTCGGCGCGCAGCGCCGCACGCGGGAGCTCGATCATCGTCCCGCACGCGTACTCGACGTCGGGCGCCTCCTCCCGCATCACGTGCTCGGTGAGCTCGCGCAGGCGACGCAGCTCCTCGGCGAAGCCGACGAGCGGGATCATGATCTCCACCTGCGCGCCCGGGACCGTCTTCGCCGCCCGCGCGATCGCTCGCACCTGCATCTCGTAGATCTCCGGCCACTGGATGCCGAGCCGGCAGCCGCGCGTGCCCAACATCGGGTTCGCCTCCGTGAGCGCCTTGATGCGAGAGCGCATGCGCTCGTCCGTCGCCTCCTCGAGCGGCGGCAGGAACTCGTGCAGCGGCGGGTCGAGCAGGCGGATGACGACCGGCAGGCCCGACATCGCCTCGAAGATCCCCTCGAAGTCGGCCTGTTGGAACGGCAGCAGCCGGTCGAGCGCCTCGCGGCGGCCCTGCTCGTCGGAGGCGAGGATCATC
>JAFALP010000157.1 GCA_019234175.1 Actinomycetota bacterium
GTTCGCCGAGGACTCCTCGACGGGCGTCCCCAGGAAGACGATCCGCTCCCGCAAAAGCCGGGAGAAGATGTCGAACGAGCGCTCGAAGCGGCCGTCCGACTCCACCACCATTGGCACGAGGGTCGTCACGTCCTCTATAATACGCAACCGTGGAGTTGCACGTCGAGCGAGAGGTGCTCTTCCCCGCCGAGCCGGCCGAGGTCTGGGAGGCGCTGACCGAGCCGGAGCGGCTCGAGGAGTGGTTCGCGACCGAGGCCGAGCTGGACGCGCGCCCCGGCGGCGAGGGCGTCTTCCGCTGGGGCGACGGGGACGAGCGGCGCGCGACCGTCCGCGAGGCCGAGCCCGAGGAGCGGCTCGTCCTCGACTGGGAGGACGGCGGCGAGGTCGTCATCGAGCTGGAGGAGGCCGACGGCGGCACGCTCCTCCGCGTCCGCGAGACGTCGCCCGAGTGGAGCACGGCGCTGGAGCTGTCTGCGCTCTCGTGGGCGTTCGCCCGCTAGACCTCGTCTTCGACGCGCTCGGCGATCCGGGCCGCCGCGCCCTCGTCGCCACCGTGGCCGCGCGCGGGAGCGCGACCGCCACCGAGCTCGCCGCCGAGCTGCCGGTGACGCGGCAGGCGGTGGCGAAGCAGCTGGGCGTGCTCGCCGACGCAGGCCTCGTCCGGCCGACCCGCGTCGGGCGCGAGACGCGGTACGCGGTGACGCCGCAGCCACTCGCGGAGGCAGCGGAGTGGCTCGCCGAGGTGGGCGGGGCCTGGGACGAGCGCCTCGCCGCGCTCGGGCGCAGCATCGCTAGGGCCCGAGCCGCTCCACGATCCACGTAGGACCTTCTCGGCGGTACCTGAACCGGTCGTGCAGCCGGTTGTCCCGGTGCTGCCAGAACTCCCAGGCGTCGGGAACGAGACGGAAGCCTCCCCACCACGGCGGCCGGTCCGGCTCGCCCTTCACGTCTGCGACTTGCGCTTCCAGCCATTCGCGCGATTCCACCGGCCGGCTCTGCGGCGAGGCCACCGCCGACAGCCGGGCTCCGAGCGGGCGCGTCGCGAAGTACGCGTCCGACTCGGCCTCGGAGACCCGCGCGACGGGGCCTTCGACACGCACCTGCCGGCCGAGCGCGTCCCAGTGGAAGAGGAGCGCGGCCTGCGGATTCTCCTCCAGCTCGCGCCCCTTCCGGCTCGGGTAGTGCGAGAAGAAGACGAGCCCGTCCTCGTCCGCCTGCTTGAGCAGGACCATGCGCACCGACGGCCTGCCGTCGCCGGCGGCCGTGGCGAGCGCCATCGCCTCCGGCGCGCGCGTCAGGCCCTCCATCTCCGCGAACCAGCGGCGGAACTGCTCGAGCGGGTCGCCGGCGAGATCGCTGCGGTGGAGCTCAGGCTCCGTCGTCGCCCTCCTCGAGCAGGCCGCGGCGAAGTGCGTGGCGCACGAGCTCCGCGCGCGTCGTGAGAAGAAGCTTCTGCATGATGTTCGCGCGGTGCGTCTCGGCCGTGCGGACGGAGATGACGAGCATCCTGGCGATCTCCTGGTTCGTGTGCCCGAGCGCGAGCAGACGGAGCACTTCCCGTTCGCGGTCCGAGAGCGGATCGTCGTCCTCGCGCCCGGCGACGGCGAGCCGGGCGCCGAGCGCCGCGTCGACGTAGCGCCGCCCTCCCGCGACCTCGCGCACGGCGGCGACGAGGTCGCGCTCGGCGGCGTCCTTCAGGAGATAGCCGCTCGCACCGCCGGCGAACGCCTCCCGCACCGTCGCCGCATAGCCGTCGCCGGAGAGGACGAGGACCTTCGCCGCCGGCGCCGCGGCGATGATCTCGGCGACCGCCCGGATGCCGCTGCGCCCCGGCATGCCGACGTCGAGGAGGACGACGTCGGGCTTGTGCAGGCGTGCCAGTCGCACGCCGTCGTCCGCGCTCCCGCCTTCGTCCTCGACCCGGATGTCGTCTTCGCCCTCGAGCAGGCGCCGCAGCCCCGAGCGAACGAGCGCATGGTCGTCGACGAGGACGACGCGGATCACATCTCAGAGGCTCGCACGGAGCTGGGCGGGCCGCAACGTGCCCGTCCCGAGCTCCGAGCTGGCGGGGACGAGCTCCCGGACCACGCGCAGGACGACGTCGGCCTCGTCTGCGAGCGGGCTGAGCAGCTTGTTCCCCTTGAGCAGCGCCCTGCCGCGCGGCGCGGGATGAACGGCGAGGTCTCGCTCCGCGTAGCCCTTCGCGCGCAGCTCCGCGTTCGCGGCCTCGAGGAGATCCTCGTTCACGGCGGCCACGCTAACGGAAGAGATCGAGCTCGGGTGGGACCGGGATGTCGGTCGCGCGGCCGTCGCCGCGCACGTCCAGCCCGCGCACGACGGTGACCGGCACGCGGCCGAGCTTGCCGGAGACGAGCTGTGCGGCGCCGGCGATCTCGTCGGCGACGGCGATCACCGTGGCGTGCAGCTCGTAGCCGATGGGGTCGTGCTCGCCCTGGAGGTCGTCCAGCACGGTCACGCCCGAGGCGCCGATGGCGACGTCGGTGGTCCCGCGGCGCCACGGGCGCCCGAACGAGTCGGTGACGATGACGCCGACGTCGACGCCGCCGCGCGCGCGCAGCTCGTCGCGCAGCTGCCTCGCCGACCCATCGGGATCGACGGGCAGGAGGACGAGGGTCCCGGGCGCCGGCGTGTTGGACGCGTCCACGCCCGCCGAGGCGCAGATGAACCCGTGCTCCGTCTCGCAGATGACGAGCGGCGGGCGGAGGCGCACGATGCGCCTTGCCTCGCGGAGGATCACTTCGATGCGACGCGCGTCGCTCTCGTCGGCGGACGCGATCTCCCGCGCCTGCTCGGACGGCTCGATGCCGTCGAGGTGCACGACGCGACCCTCGATCTTGGAGATGGCCTTCTGCGCGACGACGACGACGTCTCCGTCCTCGAGCTCGGCGCCGTCCAGGATCATGCCGGCGAGGTCGTCGCCCTCGCGCAGCTCGGGGATGCCCTCGACGGGGAAGATCGAGAGCGACGTCACAGCCCGACGATGTCGAGGCCGGCGTGACCTTTGTAGCGGCGGTTCAGGTTCACGATCACCGCGGTGAGGCCCTCGAGTGCGCGCGCGCTCGCGAGCGGGCCCGCGTCGTACGCATCGCCGGTGACGACGTCGGCCGCGAGCGTGAGCGCGAGCTCCTTCGCGGCGGCGTCGTCGCCGCAGACGAGCGCGTCGCCGTGCGCCTTGCCGTCCGCGAGCGACGAGGCGGCGAGCGAGTGGAGCCCCGCGACGACGGGGCCGTGCAGGATCTCCTGCATGCGCTCGGCGACCGAGCGGGTCTCGTCCGTCGGAAAGACTCCCGTCTTCGTGAATCGGAGCTCGCTCGCGACGCTGAGGACGGGCGTGTCGCCGATCGCATCCGCCAGCTCGGTGGCGGTCGGAAGCGCCGCGTCCGCCTTCACCGCGAGCACGACGAGATCGACGCCCTGCACCGCATCGGCGTTGTGCGTGCCGTGCGCGGCGCCGGCCGCCGCCGCCTTCGCCTGCGCGCGCTCGGCGTCGCGCGAGCCGATGACGACCACGTGCTCGCCTGCAGCGGCGAGCTGCCGCGCGAGCGCGAGCCCGAAGTCTCCCGTTCCGCCGACGACGGCGACCTTCACGCCGGCACCGCTCCCAGCGCGGCTTCGGCCAGGCGTCGGCGCGCATCGGCGTCGACCATGAGCGTCCGCGTCACGATCGCGCGGACGTCCAGCCCGTCGAGATCGGCGGCGTCGGACTCGTCGACGACGAGCGCGTCGATCAGTCCCGAGTAGCAGGCGGCGACGTGCGCCGGCGACGTGCCGCCGGCGAGGCGCGCAAGCATGCGGTCGGCGGGGCCCTTCACGGCGCGGCCGCCGATGAGCGGGCTGACGGCGACACAGGGAACACGTCGCGCCATGAGCGCGTCGCGAATGCCTGCGACGGCGAGGATCGGCGCAATCGAGACGTAGGGATTGCTCGGGGCGAGGAGCAGCAGGTCGGCGGCGGCCATCGCTTCGAGCACACCCGACGCAGGCGTCGCGGATGCGCCGCCCTCGAAGCGCACCGCGTCCACCTCGTCGCGGTGACCGCGCCCGACGAACCACTCCTGGAACGGGAACTCGCCCGCAGGCGTCGCGATCCACGTGCGCAGCCTGTCGTCGGTGGCGGGAAGGATCGTGGGCCGGACGCCGAGCGCACGTGCGAGACGCGCCGTCACCTGCGACAAGGTCGCGCCGTCCCGCAGCGCCTGCGTGCGCACGAGATGGACTGCGAGGTCGAGATCGCCGAGGCGGAACCACGTCTCGCCGCCGAGCTCGGCCGCGGTCTCCAGCACGCGCCACGTCTCCCCCGCCCGCCCCCAGCCGCGCTCCTCGTCGTTCATGCCCGCGAGCGCGTAGAGGATGGAGTCGAGGTCGGGCGAGACGTGCAGCCCGAGCACCTCGACGTCGTCGCCGACGTTGCCGACGACGGTGACGTCGTCCACCGCGTCCACGACGCCCTGGCAGAATCGCGCGCCGCCGACGCCGCCGGAGAGGACGACGACCTTCATGCGGTGCTGAGCCTCGCGAGACGGGCCTGCGTGCGCGGACCGCATCGCAGCTGCAGCCGCTGGAGGTCGGCGAGCGTGTCCACGTCCTCGGCGAGGTTCGGCACGACGACCGACACGGCCTCCACCGGCAGCGCACGGAAACGGCTCGCGCTGTCGGGCCCGTAGAGAGGCTCGAAGATCTCCGGGGCGGAGAGCGCGAGCGCGTTCGTCGTCCCGTCGAGCGCCTCGACGAGCGCGAGCCCGTGCTCGGGGACGGCGGCGAGGAGCGCGCGCAGATCGTCGGGCACGGCGCACGGCAGGTCGGCGTTGACGACGAGCGTCCGGCCGTCCGCGCGCGCGAGGGCCGCACGGACCGCTGCTCCTTGTCCGCCGCCGGGATCGGCGACGAGCTCGGCGCCCTCGTCCCGGGCGACCGCTGCGCCCGCGTCGTCCGGCGTCACCACGAGCGTGCGCCCGACGGCGACGGCGGCGGCGAGGACGTCGCCGAGCATCGCCAGCGACAGCTCGCGGCGCGCACGGGTCGACGCCTCCAGGCGGGTCTTGCCCTCGGCGCCGGCGAACGGCACGACCACCGTCGTCATGGGTGCAGCGTAGTAGCGTCGTGGCGGTGAAGGTCAGAGCCACCCGTACGCTCCCCGGCCCCGCGTGGGCGGCGCTGGGCGAGGTCGAGATCGCTCCGGCGGACGAGCCCGGGCCGGGCGTCGGGATCCTGATCGTCACGAACGAGCCGGTCGACCTCGACCTGTATCCGTCGCTTCGGCTCATCGCCAACTACAGCGTCGGCTACGACCGCATCGACGTCGCCGGTGCGAGCGCGCGCGGGATCGCCGTCTCGAACACGCCCGGCGTGCTCGACGCGGCGACGGCCGACCTTGCGATCGCGCTCATGCTGGCGGTCCGCCGCGGCGTCGTCACCGGCGACCGCATGATCCGCGCAGGCGAGTGGGGCACGCACTGGGCCGGGCCGCCGTTCCTCGGCCACGACGTCTCCGGCACGACGCTCGGCATCGTCGGCCTGGGCCGCATCGGCTCGGCGGTGGCGAAGCGCGCCGTCGGGTTCGACATGCGGGTCGTCAGCGTTCGCGCCCGCGAAGGGAACCTGGACGAGATGCTTCCGGCGTGCGACGTCGTGTCGCTGCACGTCCCGCTCGGTCCGCAGACGCGCGGCCTGATGACGCGCGAGCGCCTCGCGCTCCTGAAGGACGGCGCGACGCTCGTGAACACGGCGCGCGGCGAGATCGTGGACGAGGATGCGCTCGTGGCCGAGCTCGTGTCCGGACGCATCTCGGCCGGCCTGGACGTCTTCGCGTACGAGCCGAGCGTGCCGTCCGAGCTCTTCGATCTGCCCAACGTCGTCATGACGCCGCACATCGGCAGCGGCACCGTCGAGACGCGCGAGGCGATGACGCGCGTCGTCGTCGACAACGTGCTCGCGTTCCAGCGCGGCGAGCCGCTGCTCACGCCTGTCCTCTTGTAGACCAAAGGCAATGGGGACACTCCCCATCACGGGACCGCCAGGAAGTCGTGACCCTTTCGTGCGCGGGAGTGTCCCCGCCTGTTCCCGCTAATACAGCGAGCCCGGACGGCCGGCGCGGATCCAGTCGCGCACCTCGAACCAGTGGCTCGAGCGAAGGGCGTCGGCGATGCGGTCGTCCGTGTGAGGGGCGTAGAAGACGTGTTTCTCGAGGTCGCAGCAGATGGCGACGTCGGTGAGCGGCACGCCGCCGACCTTCATGAGCGCGTCGGCGGGGAGCTGCAGCTCCGCCACCGTGTAGTGCTTGAACTGCAGCTCGGGTGCGAGCTCCATCAGGTCGGGCCAGTCGGGGCAGGTGCGCGAGCTCATGACCAGCGCCCCGCGAGATGGACAAGGCCGCGGCCCTCGTCGGCCGGATAGACGACGAACACGAGCGCGTCGTCGATGGAGTGGTACTGCGTCTCGCCGTGCTCGTCGCCGATGTCGACGCGGAGATGCAGCCGGCCGTCCGAGAACGGCGGGTTGTCCGCCTCGAATCGCAGCGGCAGCAAGCGCGTGTCACCGTTCCACCCGAGCCCGCCCGTCGACACCGCGCCGGAGGCGACGAGGATGCCGGCGTCGTCGCGCAGCGCCCACGCGAGGCGCGGCGCCGGGAGCGGCGTCTCGGCGACGACGTCGAGCGCGATCGCGAACGGCTCGCCGCCGAGCAGCTGGCTTCGCTCTCCGTCGGCCGCGAGCAGGCGCACGTTCTCGACGCGCGCGACCTCTCCGCCCCACTCCTTCAGCCCGGCCGCGCGCTCCTCCGGGTCGCGCTCGCCCGCGAGCAGCCTCCGGTACGCGACGACGGCCGCGTGTGTCGGGCCGTCGAACGCGACGTGACCCTCGCTCAACAGCAGGGCGCGATCGCACAGCCGCTCCACCGCGCTCGCGTCGTGCGAGACGAAGACGATCGTCCCGCCGCGCTG
>JAFALP010000250.1 GCA_019234175.1 Actinomycetota bacterium
AGCGGGACCAACCTGGTCGGTCCGGCGGGCCAGAACGGCACGAACGGCACGAACGGCACGAACGGCACGAACGGCACCAACGGCGTCAACGGAACCAACGGAACGAACGGCAACACGATCATCACCGGCTCGGGCGCTCCGACGGACAACAGCGTCGGCGCGAACGGCGACTACTTCCTCGACAACGCGAACCACGTCATCTATGGGCCGAAGGCGAACGGCGTCTGGCCTGCCACGGGGACGAGCCTGATCGGTCCCGCCGGCCAGAACGGCACCAACGGCCTGAGCGGTAAGAACGGCAACACGATCCTCAGCGGCAGCGGCGCGCCGAGCAACTCCACCGGCTCGGACGGCGACTTCTACCTCGACACGTCCAACCCGCCGAACTGGGTGATCTACGGGCCGAAGACGGGCGGTGTCTGGCCCGCGAGCGGCAACAACCTCCGCGGCCCGGTGGGCCCGCGCGGCGGCGTCATCTGCGCGGAGACCTCGCAGTTCACGTTCCACGCAAACGACCCGATCAGCGTGAACGTCCAGTTCCCGTCGTGGTGCGTCGGGTCGGCCGAGCTCGACATCAACGGCAACGGGCTCTACTCGGTGAACATCTCGGTCATCCCGGTCGCAGGCCAGCCATGGTCTGCACAGGCGAACTGCAACTCGTGGCTCATCTCGAACAAGACCGGCTCCGGCTTCACCGCCACTCCGTACCTGTGCTCCTCCGGAGATCAAGTCGTGGCGGCGCAGGACGAGACGCTGACGATCGACTACGTCGCCGTCAACTACACGAACAACAACGGGTAGCTCTCACGCTCGGGCCGGCGGCTAAGCCGCCGGCCCGAGCCTCTACTTCTGGACGATCGGCTTGACGGCGCCGTGGCTGACGAGCGACTCGGCGAGGGCGGCGTCCGGCGCGTACACCTCGACCTCGTAGGGGTAGCCGCTCGAGGCGAGGTACACGTGGTTCGGCTGCGACCGCGCGAAGTACGCGGCGACACCGGGCTGCATCGCGAGCTTGACGGAGGTCTTCTCGGCGGCAAGCGCGCTGACGACGGCGTAGGCGCTCGAGGCCGCGTACGTGCCCACGGTGAGGTAGCTGCTGCTGGCTCCGGGCTTGACGCCCTTCGGCAGGTAGCGGAGGTAGATGCGGCCGTCGCCCGTCCGCGTGACGCCGTACGAGCCCGGGCGCGGCCCCACCCAGTAGACGGGGCCGGGTTGCACCTCCGCAAACCGGCGGATGCCCGCGAGCGAGTAGCCGATCTCGGGCGCGCGCGGCGCCGGCGGCGAGCTGCGGCCGCGCACGATGAGCGAGATGCCGAGACCGATCGCAATCGCGCCCACGCCGACGACGCCGAGTCCGACGATCGGCCGTTGCGAGATGAGCGCCTTCGCGTTCCTCAATGCGTGCCGCAGGCCACGGTTTCTACCGCTTTTTCGGCGCCCGCGCCGAGCGTTGTCGTTCCTCGCGGCGCCAGACGCTGTTGCGGTCGCGCGACAACTGGCCGGCAGTGGTTGTGTCCTGCCGGACAACATGAGAGGATCGGCACGTGGAGGCAGGCAGGACCCAAGTTGTCTTCGTCCACGGCCTCTGGCTCCACGCCGATTCGTGGAGCCCATGGGTCGACGCCTTCAACGAGGTGGGTTATTCGGGGAGGGCCATCGGCTGGCCCGGCGACGGCGACACGGTCGCGGCCACCCGCGCGGCGTCGGACCGAGTGGCGAATCACGGCCTCGCGGAGATCGTCGCCCACCATGCGGCCGAGATCGCCAAGCTCGGAGGCCGGCCGATCGTCATCGGTCACTCGTTCGGCGGGCTGATCGCGCAACGCCTCCTCTCGGACGGAGTCGCGTCGGCCGCGGTCGCGATCGACCCGGCGCCGGCCAAAGGTGTCCTGCTGCTCCCGCCCTCGGCATTCCGCGTCGCGGCGGTTGCGCTCCGCAATCCCGCAAACCGCAAGCGCGCTGTTTTCCTCACGAAGGAGCAGTTCCGGTACGGCTTCGGCAATGCGCTCAGTCGGAGCGAGTCGGACGAACTGTGGGAGCGCTGGGCGATTCCCTCGCCCGGGAAGCCGCTCTTCGACGCGGCGTTCGCGAATTTCGCGCCGCACTCGCCCGCGGCCGTCGACCGGAAGAGCGACACCCGCGGCCCGCTGCTCATCACCGCAGGCGGCAAGGATCACACGGTTCCTGCGGCAGTCAGTCGTCAGACACAGAAGCTGTACCGCCGCTCCTCCGCCGTCACAGACCTGCGCGCGTTCCCCAACCGCGGCCACTCGCTGACGATCGACAGCGGTTGGCGCGAGGTCGCCGACGCCGTGCTTGCCTGGCTCGGCGAACAGCGACTCCACTAGCGCGCAAGAAGCGGGAGCGACGGGACTCGAACCCGCGACCTCCGGCGTGACAGGCCGGCGTTCTAACCAGCTGAACTACGCCCCCGCGCGGTGGGCAGTGTAGCCGTCAGTCGCTCGCCAGCTGGTGTAGAGCCTCGACGGTCGTCCAGTTGCGGGAGGTGGCGACGACGCCTAGGTTCTTGCCGAGGAGGGAGGTCCACAACCGCGAACGTGCAATCCCGTGCGGATGCCAGGCGTAGACCTCCAGCCGGTCGACGACGACGCGCTCGCCGTCGACCGCGGCAGCCTCGAGCCGTGCCTGGAAGTCGCGGGGAGGCGGCGACTCGAGGAACGTCACCTGGTAGCGCTTCGGGTCGGTCGCGACGTTGCCGAGCGGATCCCTCTGCACGACGCGTGCGATCTCCGCGGCACTCCGCACCACGACGGCGACGTCGAGCCCGAGGCCCGCGAGCGCCGCGCGAAC
>JAFALP010000251.1 GCA_019234175.1 Actinomycetota bacterium
CGTCGCGCGTTTCGAGGCCGATGTTGCGGAAGAGTCGAAGCCGTCGCGCCATCGCCTCATCGTTGGTCGTGAGCACGCCGGCATCTCCGACCGCGTTCAGCGTCTTCAGCGGATGGAGGCTGAAGCAGCCGACGTCGCCGAACGAGCCGACGCGGCGTCCGTCTACCTCGGCAAGCACAGCCTGAGCGCAATCCTCGACGACGGCGATGCCGTGGCGAGACGCAATCTCCATGATCGGGCTCATCGCCGCAGGCCGACCGGTGAGATGCACCGGAAGGATGGCACGTGTGCGATCGGTGACCGCGGCCGATACGGCATCGGGATCGATGTTCAAGTCGTCGCGCACGTCGACGAAGACCGGGCGCGCTCCGACCAGCGCGATCGCCGCCGCCGAGGCGACGAACGAGTTCGGTGCGGTGATGACCTCGTCGCCCGGGCCGATGTCGAGCGCGCGGAGAGCGAGCACGAGGGCGTCCGTCCCGGACGCGACGCCGATGGCGAAACGCGTGCCGGCGAGCTCCGCGAACCGGGCTTCGAACTCCTCGACCTCGGGGCCGAGGATGAACTTGCCGTGATCGAGCACGCGCGCGACGGCCTCGAGAAGCTCCTCCTTGAGCGGTGCGTGCTGCGCGGCGATGTCGACGTACCGAACCTCGGTCACGACAGCGACAACTCCTGCATGCGCCGGACGTTGTAGTACCGGGAGTCGTCCATCGCGCCCGGGACCCTGTCGCTCTGAAATGCGCGCACGAGATCGCGGACCGCATCCTCGATCGTCCGTTTCGGGACGAACCCGAGCTCACGCCTGATCCTGTCGGACGAGATGTGGTACGAGCGCATGTCGTCCGTCGGCGTCCGCTCGATCTCGATGTCGGGGCCGAGGACGTGCTGGACGATCCCGGCAATTGCGTCCACCGAATGGTTCTCGTAGCCGGCGTTCAGCACGCGGCCGTCCACCTGCTCGTCGGGAAGCCGGAGCGAGAGCACGTAGAGATCGGCCATGTCCTCGACATGGATGTTCGGGCGGAGCTGCGGTCCGCCGAAGACCTTGATCAGATGGTTGTGGAATCCGTGGTTCGTGAGGATGTTCACCGTAAGGTCGAGGCGCAGCCGCGGCGACCAGCCGCACACGGTCGCCGGCCGGAGGACGAGCGGCACGAACCCCGGCGATCGTTCCGCCAGCAACACGTCTTCGCACATCGCCTTGTACTTCGAGTAGTCCGTGAGCGGCTCGAGCTCCATGTCCTCCGTGACGTCCGGCACGTCCTTAACGCCGTACACGCTCGAGCTCGAGGCGTACACGAACCGACTAACCCCGGCACGCTTCGCCGCGCGCACGAGAGGCGCAAACGCGTCGTAGTTGATCGACTTGCCCAACGAGGGGTCGAGCTCGAAGCTCGGATCGTTCGAGATGCACGCCAGGTGGATGACCGCGTCACATCCTCGGAGCTCTCGTTCCAGAAGAGCCTCGTCCCGGATGTCGCCGCGAACCTCCCTCAGCCGGGGATCGCCCGCCGATTCCGCGAGGACGTCCTCGCCGTAGAGATAGAGGTCGACGACGGTGACCTCGTGACCGGCCTGAAGAAGGCGCGGTACGAGCACCGCGCCGACGTAGCCGGCGCCTCCGGTGACCAGGACTCGACTCACGCGAGCAGGGCCTTGAGCTCGGTACGAACCGGGTCGAGCTCGACGACGGACTTGTTCCCGACGATGCCGACGGCGAGCGCGCCGATGGCGTTGCTGACGAGTCCGATGATCTCCGCGGGCGCGCCGAGTGCCGAGAAGAGCGCCGCGATGGAGAGGACAGCGTCACCGGCTCCGATGCGGTCGACGACAGCGGACGTGAATGCGGGAACGTTGATGTAGCCCTCGTCGCGGTCGAAGACGACGCAGCCGCGGGCTCCACGGGTCACGACCATCGTGCGGCATCCGATCTGTGATGCGACCTCCTCGACGATGGACTTGACGTCGCGATGCCGGCTGCGAACCTCGAGGCGGAGTTCGTGCTCGGACAAGCTCACGAAGTCGGCTCTTCGGTACTTCGAGATCGTGTTGAACCCTCGGTTGTCGGCGTTCATCTGCGTGTTCACCGCGAGGAACGGGGCCTTCGCACACAGGAGCTCGACCGCCTGCTCGCGAAGCATTCCGTGGCCGTAGTCCGCGACCACGACGACGTCGACGGCCCCGAGCCCCCGCTCGAGCGATTCACAGAGAACACGCTCCTCGTCCGCGAGCTCCCCGCCGTGCCCGTCCATGACATAAAGCTCGAAGAGCTTCTGCAACGGATAGATCTCCACGAAGCGGCGCTTGACGATCGTCGGTGCGCCGGCGACGTACACGGGCTCGAGCCGCACGTTCCCGTGCAGGCTCGATCGGATGAAGGACTCGTGGGAGTCCCGCTCTCCGAGGTACGTCACCGCGACGACGTCGTGCGCGGCCACCGCGACCTGGTTCGCGACGGCGAGGATCCCGCCGGCGAAGCGGTCCCGCGAGACGTACCGGGCGGCGAGGATCGGTTCCTTGCCCGACTTCCCGATCGACTCGCAGTACTCGTACTCGTCGACGATGGTCTCGCCGACGGTCATGACTCGCAACGCGCGGGCACGTTCGAAGTAGCTCAGGACGTCGTCGACCGAGAAGCGGGACCGAAAGCGGTCGAGGTAGCCGGCGAGCTCGTCCGAGGGCTCGAGTGCCGCCGGACGTGTCAGTGCGTCGGAGCTGAAGGAGTCGGCGTAGCTCCTGTCTTCGCCCGTGGTCATGCGCGGGGTGTGAGGTAGCGGAACCAGTCCGACGTTGCGCGCTCGATCGCCTGGGGATCCCAGACCGGAGCGTCGCGCCATGCCTCGATGTCCTCCAGCATCCGCGCGACGCCGTCCTCGATCGACACGCGCGTCCTCCAACCTAGTGCGGCGCGGATTCGACTCGTGTCCGCCAACGTGCAGTCGGGCTCGCCGGGCCGCCGCGGAACGTTGACGACTCCGAAATCCGCGCCGAGAAGCTCGACGAGCCTGTTGATGCTCGTCGCCGTTCCGCTCCCGACGTTGAAGACCGCTCCGACGACGTCCGACTCTGCAGTGCGGATGCACGCATCGGCGACGTCGGCTACATACGTGAAGTCTCTCGTCTGCTCCCCGTCGCCGACGACCGTGTAGGGCTGACCCGCCCGCTTCTGCGCGAGGAACACGCCGAACACCGCGCCGTACGTCCCGGACGTCCGCGCTCTCGGGCCGTAGACGTTGAAGAACCGCAGCGACACCGCCGGAAGGCCGTAGACCTTCGCCCAATGGAGGACGTACTGCTCTCCGATCGCCTTCGTCAACGCGTACGGATACTCCGGTCGAATCTCGGCGTCCTCCGAGGTCGGGTACGCCTCGGGGATTCCGTAGCAGGACGACGACGCCGCGTAGACAAACCGCGAAGCACCGGCACCTCGGGCTGCCTCCAGAACGGCCACCGTCCCGTCGACGTTCGATCGGTGGTAGTCCGTCGGCCGCTGGATCGAAGGAACGATGTCCGCCAGCGCGGCGAGATGGAAGACCCAGTCGTGCTTCTCGAAGAAGCGGCCGAGCTCCGGAGATTCGGCGACATCGACCTCGTGCACCTTTAGGTGCGGCCCGTCGAGGAGAGAGGCGAGATTGTCCGGACGGCCAGTCGAGTAGTTGTCGAGGACGACGACCTCGTGACCGTCGCCGATGAGACGGTCGACAACATGGCTCCCGATGAATCCCGCACCGCCGGTGACGACGCAGCGCGCCAGGTCCCTGCTCACGCGGCGAGTCTAGCGGCGTCAACCGGCGCCTCCGGCGACGTATCTACACTGCTTCCGATTCCGTGGTCGAGAACACGCAAGTGCGTTCGCAGGGCCTTGCAGCAGCCTCCGAGGATCCCACCGCGCCCCGCGTCTCAGTCGTAATTCCGTGCCTCGACGAAGCCGAGACGCTTCGGAGTTGCATCCTGAAGGCGTGGGCCGGGCTGGCGGCGGCCGGCGTGCGGGGCGAGGTCGTCGTCGCCGACAACGGCAGCACCGACGGGTCGCAG
>JAFALP010000345.1 GCA_019234175.1 Actinomycetota bacterium
CCACGCTGCGTGCCGGCGGCCTCGTCGTGCTCGGAGGCGATGCCGACGACCTCGCCGACGGGCGACTCGAAGCGGCCGGCGGTGGAGCGGATGACGGCCGGGGATCCGCCGATCACGTCGACGGCGTTGTGATCGCCGTGCTCGTGCGTGACGAGGAGGAGATCGGCCTCGACGCCGTCGATGGGCGGATAGTCGAAGACGAGGCCGCGCGCGGCGGCGGCGCTCATGTCGCCGAACGGGTCGATGAACACGTCGCTCTCGCCGGAGAGCAGGAACGACGATTGACCGAACCAGCGAATGCGCATCGCTAGAGCTTGCCAGCGCTCAGACCGCCGTCGACGGTCAAACCGGCGCCCATGACGAAGCGCGACTCGTCCGACGCGAGGTAGAGCGCGGCGCGCGCGACGTCCTCCGCCGCGCCGAGCTCGCCGGTGAGCTGCCGCGAGCGGATCGAGCGGCGCCCCTCCTCCGGGTCGTCGTACGACTCGCTCAGATACCGCTCGACGAACGGCGTCATGATCGTCCCCGGGAGCAGCGCGTTGACGCGCACGCCGTGCTCCGCGAGGTCGACCTGCATCGACTTCGTGAGCGCGAGCACCGCCCCCTTCGACGCCGCGTACGAGACGCGGCGCGCGAGGCCGGTCTCGACGATCGCGGACGACGCGTTCACGATCGAGCCCGAGCGCTGCGCGATCATCGTCGGGACGACCGCGCGCGACATGAGGAAGACCCCGCGCGCGTTCACGCGCATGACGTTCTCCCACAGATCGAGCGTCGTCTCGACGACGTCTCCGACGCCGGGAATGCCGGCGTTGTTGAAGAGCACGTCGATGCGTCCGTGCTCGTCGACGACCCGGCCGGCAAGCGCGATCGTCTCCGCCTCGTCGCCGACGTCGACGCGGTACGGCGCTCCCTCCAGATCGGCGGCGACGACGGTCGCGCCTTCGGCGGCGAAGAGCTCCGCGGACGCGCGCCCGATGCCGGACGCCGCGCCGGTGACGATGCAGACCCTGCCCTCGAGGCGCATCGCTAGGTTCTAGCCCATGAAGGTCGTCTGCGTCGGGCTCAACTACGTCGACCATGCGCGCGAGGTCGCGCTCGAGCTGCCGGAGCGGCCGCTCCTCTTCGCCAAGTGGCAGAGCTCGGTGATCGCGTCCGGGGAGGCGATCGTCATCCCGCCCGGCGTGGAGAAGGTCGACTACGAGGCGGAGCTCGCGGCCGTCATCGGCGCCCGCGTGAAGCACGTGTCGGTGGAGAACGCGCTGGAGGCGGTCGAGGGATACACGTGCCTGAACGACGTCTCCGCCCGCGCCATCCAGTTCGGGGACGGGCAGTGGACGCGGGGGAAGTCGATCGACACGTTCTGCCCGATCGGGCCGCGCGTCGTCCCGCGCGACGAGATCGGCGACCCACAGGCGCTGCGGATCCGCTGCCGCGTCAACGGCGAGACGGTGCAGGACGGAACGACCGCCGACATGATCTTCGGCGTCGCGCAGCTGATCGCGTTCGTGACCGAGACGATCACGCTCGAGCCGGGCGACGTCCTCGCGACCGGCACACCTTCCGGCGTCGCCCTCGGCCGAGAGGACGGCCGCTACCTCGAGCGGGGCGACACCGTCGAGGTCGAGATCGACGGCATCGGCGTCCTCAACAACCCGGTCGTCTGAGGCACGGGATAGAAAAGCCCCGCGATTGCGGGGCTTTTCCGTAGCAGGCCTGTAAGCCGGATTCTGTCGAGGGTGACCATCCATCTGTGCGGCTACCCGGCTCCTCGGCGGGCTGCGTCAGCGGAGCCTGTTCGCCTTGCACCGGACGGGGTTTGGCGAGCCGGTCCTGTCGCCAGGGCCGCTGGTGAGCTCTTACCCCACCGTTTCACCCTTACCGTCAGCGTCTCCGGAGATGCGCTGGCGGCGGTCTGTTTTCTGTGCCACTGTCCGTCGGCTTTCGCCGCCTCCCTCGCGGGAGCGTCCTGCCCTTCGGTGTCCGGACTTTCCTCGAGCCCGAAGGCCCGCGGTCACCCGGCCTGCGACCCGAATTCTACCTCGACCACGACCGAGCCGATCTTCCCGTGCAGGACCGTCCGGCACTCGGGGCACTTGATGGACGGGCCTTCGTGCAGGACGAACTCCCCGCAGACCGCGCACTCGAGCGACGCGCCGCGAAGCAGCGCGAAGAGCTCCTGCTCCAGCGTCCGGTGCAGGGGCGCGACGCTCACAGCTCGCGGAACACCCCCACCACCTTGCCGAGCACCTGCACGTGGTCGGCGTAGATCGGCTCGAGCGCGCTGTTCTCCGGCTGCAGGCGCACCCGTCCGCGCTCGCGGTAGAACGTCTTCACGGTGGCCTCGTCGGCCGCCTCGTCGTCGCCGGCGAGCGCGACGACGATCTCGCCGTTGCGCGCGTCCTGCGCGCGCTTCACCACGACGATGTCGCCGTCGAGGATGCCGGCCTCGATCATCGAGTCGCCGCGGACGCGCAGCAGGAAGTCGCCCCGGAGCGTCTCGGGGACGGCGATCGCGTCCTCGACGTTCTCCTCGGCGAGGAGCGGCGAGCCGGCGGCGATCTGCCCGACGAGCGGGAGCTTGGGCAGCGTCGCGGTCAGCTCCTCGGTGCGCATGAGCTCGAGCGCGCGCGGCTTCGTCGGGTCGCGCCGGAGGACGCCCGCCCGCTCGAGGTTCGCGAGGTGGGCGTGAACGGTGGACGGGGAGGCGAGCCCGACGGCCTCGCCGATCTCGCGCACCGTCGGCGGGTAGCCGTGCCGGTCGACGTACTCGACGAGAAAGGTCCAGATCTCCTGCTGGCGTCCGGTGAGCTCCACTGGTTTGGCCTCCTGGCGAGGGGTCGGGTCGAACGTGTGTTCGACCTCAGGGTAGGGACTCCTCCGGATGGCGTCAAGACGCCCCGGGGGCCGCTCAGTGGCTGAGCGCCTGCAGGGCTTCCAGCGCCGACTTCTTGTCGCCCAGGGCGTCCTCGATGAAGCTCTTCGCCCGGCCCGTTCCCTTCCTGCCGTAGCGCTGCAGCGCCGAGCTCGCGTCCATGTCCGAGGACCGGGCGCTCTTGAGATCGTTGCTCGGACTGGACGCGCCCATGGGCTCGCCGGCCGTCTCGGCGCCGTTCAGCGTGCTGGACGAGGCTCCGAGCTGGGCGCGGGCCGTGACCAGGCGCCCGTCCTTGATGGCGGTCAGGGCGTCCTTCTCCTCGGTGATCGCCTCGTCGATGTCCTTCGTCATGGTGGCGATGGCATCCGTGTCGACCTTCGTCGCAAGCACGACGTCGACGCAGTTGTTCGTCGCGCCGTCGTCGTGTGTGTCGCAGCCGGTGACCTTCCCGCCGACGATCGGGTCGGCCGAGGCGCCGCTGAACGGCACCATCATCCCCGGGGGTATCGATATCTCGTAGCAGTACGCGCTCCCGGCTCCGGCGTAGAGCGGGCACGGCTGACCGTCGAACATGAAGGACGTGATCGCGTTCTTCTCGAGCTCGCCGGTCCCGAAGGAGACGCCGTCGACGGTCGAGCCGGTGAGGTTCACGTACGTGCCGTTGAAGGTGTCGCCGACGTAGAAGCCCGTCCACTCCTGCACCGTCGCGGCCGACGCCGGCACTGCGAGGACGGCCACGATCGCCGCCAATCCAGCGCACCGGATCCACACGCCCGCCATAGGCCGACCCTCTCACGCCGGCACCTCGCTCGGCAACGAAACGGGCCGCCCGAGGGCGGCCCTGAAAGCCATGCGCTGGAGAGGACTTGAACCTCCACGGCCTATGCGGCCACTAGGCCCTCAACCTAGCGCGTCTACCAATTCCGCCACCAGCGCGAGAGCGGCGACAGTGTAGCGGGGCGGGGTCAATGGGTCTTCGGCGGGAGCACGACCGGCGGGTGCGGATAGAACCGCACGATGACGTGGCCGTGACCGTGCGACGACGCACGCCCGGTCGACCTGCGCCCGACCGCGAGCGGTTGCCCGCGCTTCACGCCTCTCATCGCCGTCTGCACCTGCCGGTCGAGCTGCGGCGAATACGGAAGCGCATACGCGCGAGGCGCGGTGCCGCCGACGTCGAGCCACAGGTACACGTGCCCGGGATCGTTCAGCGAGGGATCCGGCTCGTCGACGGACGCCCACACGAGCTGCGCGTGCACCGGGATGCCGGCGGACGTCGGCCAGCCGGCGGTCTCGGGCCGGCCGAGCCAGAGTCCGAGCGCGAGCGGCGGGGCGCAGAGGATGTACGGCACGCGGCGGCGCCACGACGCCGCGCCCGTGAGCGACCACGCGAGCCCGAGTGCGAGCACGGCGTACGCGGCGGCGAGCCAGGCGCTCAATTGGACGGCGACGTCCTCAAATCGCGCAGCAGGCTGGTCGGGACTTCGTCGTGGCCGACGAGGTCGCCCTTCGCGTCGAGCCGCCACCTGAACGCGGTCACCTGCTGTCCCTGGTAGCGCAGGCCGAACGTGCGCGCGAGCACCATCCGCTTGTTCGCGCCGCGGAGATCCCAGAGCTGGACGGTGACGACCGCCGGATGGGATCCGTTGTAGACGTCGACGTTGGCGACGTACTGGCCCGCCGCGGACTCGCGCACGATCGTCGTCTCGTGCACGCCGTCGCTCACGGGGTCGGTGCTTCCCGGGATCTGGTCGTGCTCGAGCGAGAGGGCGCCCGCCTGCAGGGAGCCGTACCAGGCGACGTCTCCCTGCGGGTCGCGCACGTACAGGTCGAGATCGTCCGAGGTCTTCGAGCTCATCATCACGGCGTACTGCCCGAACGTCGTCACCGACGGCTTGGTGAAGCTCGCGCGCTCGATGATCGCCTGCTGCATCTGCACGACCGCGACGAGGAAGTCGACGACGACGACCAGGGCCACCGCGTAGCGAAGCCCGCGCACGCGATCACCGCGGACGGTCGAGCGCGTGCTGCAGGTGGAGGAACATCACCCAGACGATCACCGAGCAGACGACGCCGGTGAGCGTCGCGGTCAGGCCGTTGCCGAGCCCGAGCGTGAGCGCGTGGACGGCGGCCTGGCTGTCGGGCAGCGCGGCGGAGCTCGTCTGCTGCCGGTAGCCGAGGAGCGCGCCGATCATGCCGAGGACCTGGAAGAGGGCGACGCCGTAGAACACGAGCTGGGCGTCGTGCCGGATGTGCTCGAGCTTGCGGGCGTCGCTCGTCGGGAGAATCGCGTCCGCACGCCAGTGGAGGACGCCCGCGAAGCCGGCGAGCGCAGCTGCGGCCGCGACGATCGTGAAGGTCACCGCCAGCGGCGCGCCCGAGACTCCGCGGGCGAACCCGGCGAGCGTGAGGGAGGCGAGGGCGAGCCCCGAGGCGGTTGCGAGGCAGAGCCAACGAAGGAAGAGCGGACGCCCGTGCGGGACAGCGGCCGCGAGCGCCAACGGCACCCGTTCGATCGCCTCCACCTTCGCCGGCTCGCTCATGCAGGCGCAACGCCGAACCCGCCGAAAACGGTTCGGGTCTACGCGAGAAAGACGAGGTTTATTTCAGATAGTGGAAGAGAGCGATGCTGTTTGCGAAGAACAGCACCGCCACCACGATCGTGAGACGCGTGAGGTTGCGCTCGACGATGTGGGTGCCGCCCTGCGAGGCGGGCGTGAAGCCGAGCCCGCCCATGCCCGCGTCGCGCCCGCTGTGCATGAGCACGAGCGAGATGAGCACGAAGACGAGGATGACCTGGACGACGGCGAAGAAGCTGGTCACGGGGACAGCGTAGCTAGCGCCCGGCCACGTCGAGGATCGCCTTGACCAGCTCGGCCGCGATCCGGTCCTTCGTGACGTAGCCCGCCGCGCCGGCCTTGCGGGCGCGGTCGACGTCGTTCCTCGAGTTGGAGCCGGTGAGCATGAGGATGCTGACCGAGTGGTCCCGCTGGTGGATCGCCTGCGCGGCCTCGATCCCGTCCATGAGCGGCATCGAGATGTCCATCAGGATGACGTCGGGGCTGTGCTCCTCGGCGAGCTTGACCGCCTCGCGCCCGTCGGCGGCGAGCCCGACCAGCTCGATCCGGTCGTCCACGGAGAGGATCGCCTCCAGGGCCTCGGCGAAGAGCCGATGGTCGTCGGCGATGAGAACCTTG
>JAFALP010000080.1 GCA_019234175.1 Actinomycetota bacterium
TCCCGGAGGAGGCCGAGCGCGAGGTCCGGCTCACGCCCTCCGAGGCCGTCGAGCGCATGCGGATCAACGTCCCCGTCCGCGGGAACCGCAAGCTGCGAACGGTCATCGAGCGCGTCAACGCCGACAAGCAGGTGAAGGCGTGGTGGCACGTCTCCAACGTCAACGCCGTCGCGCGCATGGAGATCAACGACCACTCGTGGGTGCACGTCCAGATCGTCGCCAACATTGCGCTCAAGCTCCTCCGCCAGCTGACGAAGCACGGCGTCGAGTCGGCGATGGTGCGCGACTACTCGATGACGAACGACGACGCCGAGGTGGTCGTCACGCTCGCGGCGCTCTTCCACTGCATCGGCATGTCGATCCACCGGCATGGCCACGAGGACTTCAGCCTCTTCCTCGCCGAGCCGAAGCTCCGCGAGCTCCTGACGGGGATCTACGACGAGCCGGAGCGCACCGTGGTCGTCTCCGAGGTGCTGCAGGCGATCATCAGCCACCGGGCCGACGGCGAGCCGCTCACGACCGACGCCGGCATCGTCCGCGTCGCGGACGCGCTCGACATGGCGAAGGGCCGCTCGCGCATCGGGTTCGAGCGCGGCCGCGTGTCGATGCATTCGCTCTCGGCGGCGGCGATCGACGACGTCACCATCACCGACGGCGATGACCGCCCGATCCTCATCGAGATCAAGATGAACAACTCCTCGGGGCTCTTCCAGGTCGACGGCCTGTTGCGCTCGAAGCTGCGCGGATCGCGGCTCGAGCCGTACGTCGAGGTGGTCGCGCACATCGACACGGAGACCGAGCAGCGGCTCGTGCCGATGTACAGGCTCGACGTGTAGCGGGGTACACTGGCCGCCGACCCGATGCGGGGTCGTCTAATGGTAGGACGCCTGACTCTGGATCAGGAAGTTGGGGTTCGAATCCCTGCCCCGCAGCTCACGCCGGCGTCCGCGCCGTCCGCGCGAGCACGATGAGATCCTCGAGTGCACCGTCCGCCTCATGGACGTCGCGGTCCCGGATCGCCGCATGCACGGTCTTCCCGGCCGTGTCGACGTAGACCGTCGCGAGCCGCAGCCGCCGCTGCACCGGGCCTTCCACGCGGCGGAGGCTCTGCACCTTCTCGAGCGGCACCCAGTTCGTCGCGCGGCGGAGGCGACCGCTGCGCGTCGACACGACCGTGTCCGTGCGGCCCCAGCCGAGCATGCGGTAGCGCAGCGGGCTCTTCCACAGAACGCGGTGGGGCGCGGGTGACAGCTCGCGCGGCCTGTCCGGGAGGAGATGGTCGAGCAGCTCGTCGGCAACGGCGCGGCCGCCGACCGGGAGAATCGCCCGCAACGCGCGGCGATCGGACCGGCCCTCGCCCTCGGCCCGCTGCCTCCCCGCGACGTCGACCTCGAGACGGCACCAGCCGAGCCGCCGCCAGAGGAACGGCTCGACCATGCGCACCGCCTGCACGCGGCCGGGACGAATCGTCTCCGCGTTGAGAGCGACGAGGCCGCCGCGAACGAGCAGCCCGTCGGGGACGTCCAGCACGGTCAGCTTGTACTCCTGGTTGAAGCGCCGCCAGACGAGCTGCGCCGCCGTGATCACCCACGCCGCGCCGCCGCCGAGGATGCCGCTCACCGCCGACGGCGCGAGCACGGCGCCGACGACGAGCCCGGCGAGCACGGTCTCGAAGACGACACCTGCGTCGCTGATGAGGATGGACGCGACGAGCCTCCCCGTGGGAACCGTGGCGAGCACGCGGCCGGCCGGCGCCTCGGTCGCAGGCTCGGCGTCGTGCTGCGCGCCCGACGCGAGCGCGAGGAGACGCGCACGCAGAGGCTCGACCTCGCGCTCGTCGAGATAGGCGAGCCGCGCATGGCTTCCGGTCGCGCCGCCCATGCGCAGGCGCAGCTCCGCCACGCGGAAGAGGCGCGCGAGACCCGGGCGGACGATGTCGATCGCCTGCAGCTGCGTGAGCGGGAACCGCAGTGATCGCCGCCGGAGCACTCCCGTCTCGATGCGCAGGTCGTCGCCGTCCACGCGCCAGCGCGTGACGAACC
>JAFALP010000136.1 GCA_019234175.1 Actinomycetota bacterium
GAAGTCGGCCTGCACGGCGTTCGCGTAGAGCTCGGAGATGCCGGCCGCCTCGGCGCGGAGGCCGTTCAGCGTCTGGTTGTGCGCGAACTGCGTGAAGAGGCGAACGGCGACGAGCGTCGTGACGAGACCGGCGAGGACCACGCCGAGCAGGAAGAGCGCGGGGAGGCGGAAGCGGAGAGAGCCGAGCACGGCCCGACTCTACGGCGTCAGGCGGCGGAGTCTTCGCGCGCGGTCGGCGCCGGGCTGACCTTGTAGCCCACGCCCCACACGGTCACGATCGGCGACGCGTCGCCGAGCTTGCGGCGGAGCTGGCGCACGTGCACGTCCACGGTGCGCGTGTCGCCGGCGAACGTGTAGCCCCACACGCGCTCGAGCAGCTGGTCGCGCGTGAGCACGAGCCCGCGGTGGTCGAGCAGCTCCCAGAGAAGGTCGAACTCCTTCGGCGCCAGCTGGATCTCCTGGTCGCCGACCTTCGCCTCGCGCCTGCCCGCGTCGACGACGAGGTCGCCGTGGCGGATGACCGCGCTCTCGCGATCGGCGCCGTGCGCGGTCGAGCGCCGCAGGATGGCACGCACGCGCGCGACGAGCTCGCGCGGATTGAACGGCTTCGTCATGTAGTCGTCCGCGCCGACCTCGAGCCCGATGATCTTGTCCACGTCCTCGTCGCGCGCGGTCAGCATGAGGACCGGCAGGTCACTGCCCTGGCGGATGCGCTTGCAGACTTCGACGCCGTCGAGGTCGGGGAGCATGAGGTCGAGCACGACGAGCGCGGGCTTCTCCGAGTCGACGAGGCGCAGCGCCTCGTTCCCGCTCGCGGTCGTGCGGACGGTGTAGCCGGCGTTCTTCAGGTACGCGGCGACGAAGGAGGCGATCGACGCCTCGTCCTCGACGACCAGCACGGTTTGCGGCGCCGCCGCCACGCGACCTCCTAGTTCGAGCTGCCGGCCGCGATCGGCAGCAGGTCGGTCGGCGTCGGCGGCAGCGAATGCCACGTTCCGCCGTTGAAGGCGTACTTCCCGTCCGGCACGGTCTGGTCGGACTGGCCCTGGAGCACGACGTTGCCCTTGCCGACGGCGAAGAGGTCGACGCCGCTGCCGTAGATCCAGATCTGGTAGACGCCGGCGGCCGCGCGGAAGCGGAAGTCGCTGCCCACGAACTTCGTCTCCGTGTCGGAGACCTGCTTGCGCGTCAGGTACGGCGCGTTGTTCGTCGCGCTGGCGCCGATGTCGCCGGTCTGGTTCGGGTCGTCGATGACGACGGTGTCCGGCTGGTCGGGCGACCCGGACGAGACGTGCCCGATGGCGGTCCCGTTGATGACCAGGTGGATGACGGCCACGCTCGCGGGCGCCGAGCCGCTCTTGACGACGAGCGTCCCGTCGCCGGCGGCCTGGTGCAGCGCGAGCGCGGCGGCAGGCAGCGCGAGCGCGCCGAGGCCGAGGCCGATGAAGATCAACCGCCGCATCGTGCACCAGAGTATCCCCGGGCCCCGTTTCCCGCCGTTGTGCGATCCGTAAAGGTTGTGTGAGGGGTCAGGACGCGATCGCCTGCACCACGGCGAATGCGACCCAGGAGGCGAGAAGGATCGCGCCTCCGGCTCGGCGCAGGCCGCCCCCCGGCGCGAGGAGCAGGACGGCGACTCCCGTGGCGGCGAGGAACCAGATGCCGTCCGCGTGCTCGAGCCGCGTGCCGCCGGCGACGGTGGCGAACAGCGCCGGCACGGCGAGGCCGCCGACGACGTTGATCGTGTTCGAGTTGAACGTCTCGCTCGCGGCGGCGGAGCCGCGATGGGCGCGGGCCAACCGGATACCCGTGTGCGCGTTGGGGAGGCTCGTCACCACGGCGAGCAGCAGCGTCCCGGTGAGCACATCCGGGATGCCGGCTGCGTGGCCGATGTGCCGCGCCGCGTGCACCATGGCCACGCTCCCGAGGACGATCACGGCCACCGCCGGCGGAAAGACCAGCAGGTCGCGCGCGCGGACCTGCGCACGCCGGTAGCGCTGGCCGGTGTGCCAGAGCAGGACGAGATACGGGACGAGCAGCACCACCGCCGCGGCGACCGCCGCCCATGCCGGCAGGACGGCGAAGCCGAGCAGGACGACGAGGAACGCGACGCCGAGCGCGACGCCGCCCTCGAGCGCGAGCGCGTCGCGTTGGATCGTCACGCTCCCGGCGGCGAGCGCGCCGAGGCCGAGCATCGCGCCGAGGTTGAAGACGTTCGAGCCGACGACGACACCGAAGCCGACGCTCTTCGCACCGGTCGCGAGCGCGACGATCGCGGTCGAGAGCTCCGGCGCGTCCGCGGCGACGGCGGTGAGCAGTCCGACGACGCCCTCGGGCAGCCCGAGGTGCTCGCCCACGAGGTCGAGCCGGTCCGCGAAGATCGCCGCCGCAACGAGCGTCACCGCCAGCGCGGCAAGGAAGGACGCGGCCTCGAGGCCGGTGGTCACTCAGTAGGTGTAGAAGCCGCGGCCGCTCTTGCGGCCGAGCAGCCCCGCGTTCTTCATCGCCACGAGGCGCGGCGGAGGCGCCATGCGCGTCTCGCGCGTCTTCTCGTACAGCGCCTCGCTCGCGTGCACGTGCACGTCGACGCCGACGAGGTCGACGAGCTCGCAGGGACCCATCGGCCAGCCGGCGCCGTGCTTCATCCCGGCGTCGAGATCCTCGACGGTCACGCGCGCCTCGTCCAGCACGCGGATGCAGTCGTTCAGCAGCGGGATGAGCACGCGGTTGACGACGAAGCCGGGCGTGTCGTGGCAGCGGATGGGATGCTTTCCGAGCGTCTCCGCGAGCGAGAAGGCGGTGTCGAACGCGGCGTCGACGGTGAGCTCGGCGCGGACGATCTCGACGAGCGGCATGAGCGGGGCCGGATTGAAGAAGTGCATGCCGACGACGCGCTCCGGCGACGAGACGGCGGCGGCGATCTCCGTCACCGACAGCGCCGAGGTATTCGTCGCGAGGACCGTGTCCGGGCGGCAGATGCGCTCGAGCTCGGTGAAGAGCTGCCGCTTCGGCTCCAGCTCCTCGACGATCGCCTCGATCACGAGGTCGCACTTCGCGAGGTCGGTGAGGTCGACGGTGAGCGAGAGGCGCTCGACCTCGAACGACTCGATCTGCCCCTTCTCCACCTTGCGCGTGAGGAAGTGCACGATGCGGTCGCGTGCGCGCTCGCCGAGGTCGGCGGTCACCTCGCGGCCGACGGTGTCGATGCCCGCCTCGACGCACAGCTGCGCGATGCCCGCGCCCATCGTCCCCAGCCCGACGACTCCGACTCTCACGCGCGAGACCCTAGCTTGGGCCCGAAGACGGTGATGACGGCCGCCGCCACGGCGACGAGCCCGAGCGCCGCGCTGAGACCGACCGCCCCCGCGAGGAACCCGATCGCCGGCCCGTTCAGGAGGCCGCCGAGGTAGCCCGCGGTGGCGACGGCCGCGATGCCGGCGCCCTGCGAGACGCCTGCCGCCGTTCCGCCGACGCGGAAGAGCGCCGGCACGATCGCCGCGCAGCCGACGCCCACGAGCGCGAAGCCGGCGAGCGCCGGCACCGGCGAGCGCGTCGCCACCGCGAGCAGGACGCCGGCGAACGACAGCGCGCCGCTCCGCTGCGCGAGCCCGCCGATGCCCCAGCGCAGCATGAGCTTGTCGCCCGCCAGCCGGGCCACGCCCATGGCCGCCGCGTAGGCGACGACCGCGCCGGCCGAGACCGCCGAGCTCGCGTGCGCGGGGCCGTTCAGGAAGACGGCGCTCCAGTTCATCGCCGCGAACTCGATGAAGAGCGCGCAGAACATGAGCGCAGCCGGGAGCGCGAGCGCGCCGCGCGGAAGGGCGAAGCGCGCGCTTTCGACCTCCGACGCCGTTCCCGGGAGAAGCCGCGGCGCGGCGAGGGCGACGACGAGCGCGAACAATGCCGCCGACGCCGGCATCTGCACGCGCACGCCGACGCCTGCGGCCGCTGCGATGGCGGTGAGCGCGGAGCCGGCGAGCAGGCCGAAGCTCCATGCAGCGTGCAGCGGCGACAGGAGGATGCGTCCCGTCCGCCGCTCGAGCTCGATGCCGTGCGCGTTGAGCGCGACGTCGGAGACGCCGAGCCCCGCGCCCATCACCGCGGCGACGGCGACGAGCGCACCGAGCGACGGCGCGAACGCCGCCGTCGCGAGCGCGGCGAGCGCGAGGAGGAGCGCGCCGCCGATCGGCTCGCGGCTGCCGAAGCGCGCGCTCAGCCAGCCGGACACGGGGAGCGCGAGCGTCGCCACCGCGGTCACGGTGAAGATGACGATGCCGAGCTTCCCGCTGTCGAGCGCGAGCCGGTGCTTCAGCGCCGGCAGGCGCGCCACCCAGACGCCGTCGATCGCGCCGAGGACGACGAACGCGGCGACGAGCGCTTTGTGTGCGCGGGCTTCTACAGCCGCTCGACGACGCCGGCGATTGCCTGCCCGAAGCCGATGCACATCGCGGCGATGCCGTAGCGCGCGTTCCGCCGCTCGAGCTCGGAGACGAGCGTGGCCGTCATGCGGGCCCCGGTGGCGCCGAGCGGATGGCCGAGCGAGATGCCGCCGCCGTTCGGGTTCACGTCACCGGCTTCGTACCGCTCGCCCAGATGCGTGTCGGCGAGGAACTGGAGCACGACCGACGCGAACGCCTCGTTCACCTCGATGACGTCGATGTCGTCCCACCCGAGCCCGGCCTTCGCCAGTGCGCGCTCGCACGCCTGCGGGTTGCCGTGCAGCATCAGGTGCGGGTCGACGCCGACGACGCCGAAGCCGAGGAAGCGGGCACGAGGCTCGAGGCCGAGCGCGGACGCCTGCTCCTCGGAGGCGACGAGCACCGCGGCGGCGCCGTCGACGATCTGGCTCGAGTTGCCGGCCGTCACCTTCCCGTCGGCGACGAACGAGGGCTGCAGCGCGGCCATCTTCTCCACCGTCGTCTCGCGGCGGACCGCCTCGTCGACGGCGAAGCGGGTGCGGACGAGCGTGGCGCCGGAGTCCGGCGCCGGCACG